>JAYWAE010000229.1:0-4922 GCA_043782715.1 Pseudobdellovibrionaceae bacterium
CGGTAGCCGGTGAACACCTTCACGCGGCCATCGTCCATTTTCACCGGCACCGAAACGACTAAAGTGCGGCGTGGATATTTCAAACGTTCGAGAACGTTCGGGCTGAGCGAAACGAGTTTGCCCGCATCTTCGACAATCTTCATCGTGTTCTGGTATAACGCCCCACCAGTTAGAGCTTCCATCGTGACTCCTGATATTCTGTAAAGCCTAAGGCTTAGAAAAAACTGAGAAAATGAGTCTATGTTGGAGCGAATGCTCCAGTCGACTATCGACGCATGACGTAAGGCTGAAGGGCCGGGTCGGCGAATGACTTCGGATATGCTAACAATGGACGGATGAACGAGACCCGATTTTCGCCTGAACAGTTGAAAACACTGCTCAAGACCTTTCCTGCGCGTATTGAAAAATTGCCCAAGGCGAAGCTGATCGTCGTGGGCGACATCGGCCTCGACGAGTACGTGCTCGGAGATGTACGCCGGATCAGCCCTGAGGCGCCTGTGCCTGTTCTGGAGGTGCAGTCCCAGGATGCGCGTCTCGGCTTGGCAGCCAACGTCGCCCAAAACGTGGCCAGTCTCGGGGGCGTTCCCTTTCTCGTAGCGGTGGTCGGTCAGGACGCTGCGGCCGAGGATTTGCGCGCCAAATTGCGTGCGGCGGATGTTAGCCCGGAGCACCTGATCGTGGATGCATCGCGCCCGACCACACGTAAGTTGCGAGTCATGTCGGGCCTGCATCACATCGTGCGCGTCGACTATGAACATAAAAAATACATCGCTTCCGAAGTGGAGAAGAAACTCGTCGAAAAGGTGAAGTCGCTTTTGGCGCAGGCCGACGGCGTGATCATCGAAGATTATGCCAAAGGCGCTCTGAGTGAAGGTTCGCTGCAGGCGATCATCACGGCGGCTCACGTGGCCGGCAAAAAAGTCTTCGTCGATCCGCATCGCACGACCCCGGCGGAGCATTATCGTGGCGCCGATGTCACCACACCCAACCGTGAAGAAGCGGTGGCGCTGAGTGGCCTTGACTACAGCGATTTGCGCCAGCGCGCGGGTTTCATTCAAGAGGTCGGCGAGGTTTTGCGCAAGCGCATGCAGGTGGAGAACGTGGTGATCACGCGCGGCTCTGAGGGCATGACTCTCATCAGCGGCAAAGAGAGCGTGCACATGCCGACAGTCGCGCGCCAGGTGTTCGACGTGACCGGTGCGGGTGACACGGTGATAGCCGCACTTGCTATGGCCACCGCTGGCGGATTCACTCTTCCAGAGGCTTGTCTCTTTGGCAATGCGGCGGCGGGAGTCGTAGTGGGCAAGATCGGATGTGTGCCGTGCACGCGGGCTGAGTTGCTAGCCTATATTCACTTGCTGACGGAAACCTAGTTGTCTAAGGTGCGTTGAACTTTATGGCACTCCTAGTCTCCGTACTTTATTTCGCATTGTCGCGCGGATCCCAACCCGTGGACGCGCGCCACGTGTAGAGCTGTTCGACTTTCAAACGCGCCCATTCGGTCTTGCGCAAGAAGGTGAGGCTCGACTTCACGCTCGGGTTGTCGGTGAAGCATTTAATTTTAATTTTTTCACCTAGGCGTTCCCAGCCGTAGTTTTCGACTAGGGCGGTGACCATCATTTCCAGGGTGATGCCCTCTGGCGGGTATTTGTTTTTTCGAGTCATGGGCGGAAGATATACTGGCGGTGGGTGTCCGCCACCCCCTTTCCGGACAATTCGCTGGCGCGTCAAAATGATCTGTGCTAGACCACCCAAGCATGCAGAAACAAAGGTTTTTTGATCTAACTCTGAAGGAGCTCAGCCTGGCTCTAAAGGCCTATGGCAAAGAGGGCTTTCGCAGCCAACAGCTCTACCGTTGGATCTACGCTTTGCAGACCTCCGACTTCGACAAAATGACCAATTTGGCCAAGGACCTGCGCAAAGAAATTCCTGAACTTTTTGACTTCACTCTTCCCGCAGTACTCAAGGTGCACAAAAGCGTCGACGGCACGACCAAATTTTTATTCGACGTCGGGAGTGGCAAATCGGTCGAAGCGGTGATCATTCCGTCGAAGAACCGGCTCACGCTTTGCATTTCATCGGAAATCGGCTGCAACATGGCGTGCAAGTTCTGCTACACGGGTAAACAAAAGTTGCAGCGCAAATTGGAAACCTGGGAGATCGTCGGGCAGTTCGTGCAGGCGGCGCGTTCGCTCGGGCCTGATCAGCGTCTGACCAATATCGTCTTTATGGGCATGGGCGAGCCGCTCGACAACTGTGAGAACGTGTTCAAAGCGATCGAGATTCTGCATTCGACTTGGGGTTACAATGTCTCGCGCAAGCGCGTGACCGTGAGCACCTCTGGCATCGTGCCGATGATCCCGGAAGTCACCAAAGCCGGCGTGCGTTTGGCGCTCAGCTTGAACGCTTCAAACGATCATATCCGCTCGGAAATCATGCCGATCAACAAGCGTTGGCCGATCGCGGAAGTGCTCGAAGCTTGCCGCGTCCACTGCGCTGAGAGCGGCGACAAAGTCACACTGGAGTACGTGCTGCTCAAAGGCGTGACGGATTCGATTGCCGACGCGCGCGAGCTTTATCATTTGACCAAGAACGTCCCGTGCAAGATCAACATAATTCCGTTCAACGAGCATCCCGGCTCGGGCTTTTACCGTCCTGCGGAAGAGACCATCGTCCAATTCCAAAATGAATTGATTCGCCTTGGCGCCCATGTTTTACGGCGCAAAACGATGGGGCGGGATATTTATGCGGCTTGTGGTCAGTTGACCACTGCGATTAAACCGCTGACAATGTCCTCTCTTTCCGGGAGCATTTGAATATGAACGAAATTTTGGTTGTCGGCAGCGTCGGCTACGACACGATCACCACGCCGAGCGGCAAACGTCCCAATATCCTCGGCGGTTCGGCCAATTATTTTTCACTGGCTGCGTCGCTTTACACGCCAGTCCGGGTCGTGGGTGTCGTCGGTGAGGATTACAAAAACGAACACCGCCAATTGCTCGAATCGCGCAAAGTCGATCTGCGCGGTTTACAAACCGTCAAGGGCAAGACCTTCGCTTGGGAAGGCAAATACGAAAAAGACATGAATGATGCCATCACTTTGGCGACGCACCTGAATGTGTTCGAAAATTTTCATCCAGCCATTCCCGATGCTTACAAATCTTCGCCGGTGGTTTTTCTCGCCAACATAGATCCGGTTTTGCAACTGCAGGTTCTCCAGCAGGTTCAAAATCCGCGCCTGGTGGCGATGGATACCATGAACTATTGGATCAGTTCGAAGCGCGCCGATCTGCTCAAAGTCTTGCAGAAGATCGACGTGCTGCTGATCAACGAGAGCGAATTGCGCGAGCTCACCAACACTTGGAATATCGTGCGCGCGGCCAAAGAGGCCATGGCGCTCGGACCCAAGGCCGTGATCATCAAGCGCGGGGAGTACGGTTTCTTCTCGTACTGCGAAGAGCGCTACTTCGTGCTGCCGGCCTTTCCCGTAGAAAGCGTCGTTGACCCGACAGGCGCGGGCGACACTTTTGCCGGTGGATTTCTCGGTCATTTGGCTCAACTTGGACGGGCTTGGAACCGAGAGGATCTCAAGCAGGCGTGCATTCATGGATGTCTTCTGGCTAGCTTCACCGTGCAGGACTTTGGTGTGGAAGGAATTGCCAAAGTCAGCGCCAGCCAGCTCGCGGATCGCATTCAGGCGTATCAGAAGGTCATTTCCTAGACCCAGGTTGTTTATAGGCTCGCCTTAGGTCTAGAGCGCGGGCCCATCTGCTAAATAAAAATTCAGCTTTTTCCGATAGTTAATCTGAATGGGCGACAAAAAAGGCAAAGCGCTAGCCCTCGAACTCATGGACGATCTGCTCAAAGATTCGAGCCATGATATTGAGATCGAAGGCGCCACGACAGTTCAGCCAAGTTCCGTGCCACATCAGGCACCGGGCAAAGCTGCGACGACAAAAGCTCCGCCCCGCGCAAGTGAATCAATGGCCCGCCTCGAGGACTCACGCACGCAATCCATAGCAGCGGATGACCGCACTGAAATTTCGGACCCCTCAATTCGTCGCGCCGACCCGGCCGCCACTCAAGGTGGACAGGATGAGGATCGCACTGAGCGCATTCGTCCCTCGCACCTGCCGTCGAATTCAGGCAAGGCCGATGATCGCGTGCGCGCTTCGGTCGGCCGCTTCGCGCCTTTCCGCTCGAGTGGACCGGCCAGCAGCACCGAAGCCGCATTGGCACAGAGTGAAAGCTTGCGTATTGCTCAACAACGCCTTTTGGAATTTGAACAAGAGATTGAACGCCTGCGCCTGCAGAACGAAGAACTTGCCGCCGCCGGTGAGACTCTGCGCCGTCGCACCGATGAGCTGACCGCGTCCAATCAAAAACGCGAGAGCGATTACCAAAACTTGGTGAGCACGTTTGAGCAGGAACGCGAAATTCTCAATTCTTCCAAAGAAGCACTACAGCGCGACATCGCGGCCACGCGCCACAAGAACGAAGAACTCGAATTGCGCATTTCCACCAACATCCAAAAAATCCGCGTGCGCGAACGTGAGCTGGAAAATCGGCTCGAACTCGTCAAGTTGGAAAGCGCCGCTCTGATCCGTTCGAAAGACGAAATGATCCTCGAACTGAAACGCAACATCGACCAGCTGAATCTCGAACTGAACAACTACCGCGCCAAGAACCAAGAGCTCAACAAGCAAACCAATGACAAGCAAGAGCAGCTTCGCCGCACGGTGAAGGCACTGCGCTTGGCGCTGTCGATGCTCGAGGGCGAGGAAGAGAGTCCCAAATCTGCACCGTCCCCGGTGAGGAAGGTCAAGTGAAGCACGAAGACTTCACCTCCATCGAAGTGGAAAATGTTTTGGCCAAGGTGCTCGACTATTTTCATGCAGCATCGAAAGCCAAGGCCGTGCACT
>JAYWAE010000230.1:0-1843 GCA_043782715.1 Pseudobdellovibrionaceae bacterium
TCAGCGGTAAACCCGATTACGTTCAACGCTGCTGCGAAGACTCGCTCAAACGCTTGGGTGTCGATGTCATAGATCTCTACTATCAACACCGGGTGGACAACACCGTTCCAATCGAAGAAACAGTTGGCGCGATGGCGGAACTGGTGAAGCAGGGCAAGGTTCGCTACCTCGGTCTATCGGAGGCCGCGCCGGCCACCATTCGACGCGCGCACAAAGTGCACCCGATTTCGGCGTTGCAGTCGGAGTATTCACTGTGGACGCGCGAGCCGGAGAACGAAATTTTGCCCATGATTCGTGAACTCGGCATCGGCTTCGTTCCGTACAGCCCGCTAGGCCGCGGTTTCCTCACCGGCCGTTTCAAAACCTACGCCGATTTACCGCTCGATGACTATCGCCGCAACAACCCGCGCTTCGCAGAAGGGAATTTTAAACAAAACATGGGCATCGTCGCCAAGATCGAGGCGATGGCCAATGAAAAGGGCGTTACGAAGGCGCAATTGGCCCTCGCATGGGTGCTTGCACAAGGCCATGATATCGCGCCAATCCCCGGCACCAAATCGCGCCCGCGTCTCGAAGAGAACGCGAAGTCTGTATTGGTCAAATTAACAAAAGCAGATGTCGTCTCACTCAATCGAGAAATCCCGATGGGCTCTGCGGTCGGCAATCGCTACCCCGACATGAGCACGGTCAATAGGTAGTCGCTTCGCTTGTAGATGCAGTGTTTCTTGGACGTACAAGAAACACTGCGACTTCGCAATTGGCGCTAGCTGAGCTGAGCGTCCAAAGTCATTGGCACTTTCAGCGCCTTAGAAATCGGACAGCCGGTTTTGGCTTTGTCGGCCAGCTCTTGAAATTTCGCCGCGTTGATTCCCGGCACCATTCCACGCAATGTCAGCAAGATGCCGGTAATCTCGAAGCCATCGGCCACTTTTTCGAGCGTCACAGTCGCCTTAGTGTCCATGCGTTCCGCCGTGAACCCGGCTTCGCCGAGAATCAGCGAAAGCGCCATGGTAAAGCAGCTCGCGTGCGTCGCGCCCAGCAATTCCTCAGGGTTGGTCCCTTTACCGCCTGTAAACCGGGTGTTGAAGCCGTAGGGAGCCGAGTTCAGAGCGCCACTCTCCGTTGAGATGGTGCCACGACCTTCTTTGAGATTCCCCTGCCAAACCGCCGATCCGACCTTTTGAATTTTCATATTTTCCACTCCTTTTGAGATTTGCTAGGAGTGTGATATACCAGATCCGTTAGTGGGGGCGACATGGTTTCGACGTGGGTCGCGAAACTTTAGAAGCATGCCGAGGCGCATGAGGACCTCGTAAAAACGTGCAACCTGATATTCGGCAACGATTATCAACAACTTGCTGCCTAGTTTTCTAGCGTAGCGACGACGAACCGGACGATCGCCGATGTCCCCGGTAAGTCGCCACTTTAGTCGGATCGATCGCGCGCTGTTCTCTCCAGGGCGCGCGATTCAAAATAACTGGGGGGCGGGTTTCGGGAAGGGTGTCGTTAGTCGTCCTGAGATCTTAGTTAAATAAACGACTAAGCATGTAGCCCGTCTAAATGCGGAGCTCTTACGGACGAGGGTTCGATTCCCTCCGCCTCCACCATTTTCAGTTAGTAAAAGCCGCGAGTAACATCGCGGCTTCTTTTTTTGAGCAATAACAAACATTTAACCCAGACAACATAGAATTTACCTATATGAATCCACCAAAGGGAAAATCGGAGATATTCGTTCGGCTACTTCTGGTTCTACGGTTCTACTCACTCGATGGTGGAACTTCGTCCAAAATCCCAAAAACTCAAAGACTTAGCAGGCGAAGCCTGTAGTTTTTGAAGCTTCTAA
>JAYWAE010000231.1:0-1843 GCA_043782715.1 Pseudobdellovibrionaceae bacterium
AAGATCCAGGTGAGGAAAAGTCCTATGTCGCCAAGCTGGTGCGTGAAGGCCTCGACCGAATGGCGCAAAAGGTGGGCGAAGAGGCGGTTGAAACGGTCATCGCAGCCAAAAACCAAGATAGCAACATCCTCGCCGGAGAAGCCGCCGATCTGCTCTTTCACTTGATGGTGTTACTACGCGCCAAAGGCCTCACCTTAAACGCCGTTGTCGACGTTCTGCGCGCCCGGCATTTTCCTAAGTAAAAACGCGACGGGACGTTGGTCGGTCCGGCCTCACCCGATTCTCAAAATAAGACGAAGAGAACGAGTATGCCGCGACTCCGGACAGCCATTTCGGTCTATATATTAATCTGTTTACCCAACGCCTCGGGTGAGGCACCGCATTGCCGGCAGTCGGGCGCAGCCCGCAGCGCTCAGGAAGTCTCGGTCGCCAGCTGCGTTCATGTGTGCACGACGATTTCCAAAAAAGACGGCCCCGAAGCTATTGATTTTTTCACTAAGAATTGCGATGGCTATTCGGCGCGAATGGACGCTTTCACTGAGCGCTTGCAAAAGAACATCGGCAGCGCGGCCTTGAAGTGCTATGCGTATGCGGCCGCCAAGGCCCTCAAAGCACCTTACGATCTGGGCGTCGCTTTGATTCAGTTCGCGTCCTATATGACTTCAGAAAAACCCGCCCCTGAATTCGATCATAAATGGGATGCCTGTCGCCAGAGCGTCCCTTGCCAGGCCGCGCTCGCGCGCTCGACTCTGCGTTATCAGTTCGCCTCGCAAGCGGAGGTAGAAAAGGGCGTCAAACAACTCGGCTTTGATGAACTCCTGCAAATCGTGCAAAGCGATCGGCCGGAATTCCTGCAGCTCTGTCGCGGCCGTTTTGATCAAATCACAAATGAAAGCTTGCAGCAGGCCTTGGCCACCGGCACGACTTTCACCTACGAACTGGAGCGGAAAAACTATCTGAGGTTCGCAACCGAGAGGCCCTCCTGTCCCGCTGCGATGAACATGCCTCCGCCTCAACCGTGGATAAGCGCGAGTGAAAAATGGCTCAAGTGCGTGCAAACGGATCCCAACCCTTACAGCTGTCTCTCGTTCATGGAGAAGATAGCCGTCGGCGCCGTCTGCATGGGACCAAATTTTGAAAAAGCACTCGAAGACGGGCGCGACGAAATCTGCTCCGACGTGGTTTCGATGAACATTCCGGTTGGGATACCGGTGGCAAAGGTCAAGACCCTCGCCTTCGGAGCGAGAGAGGCGGTACAGGTTGGCAAAACCGATGCCGTTAAACTGGCGGAGGGAGCGGCCACGCGCTCCGCCGTCAAAGAATCGGCCGAAGTGCTCCCCGAACGGATTTCATTCGTACAACGCTACACCAATTACATCGCCGTCACGACCGAGAAGAATCAGCACTTCATCAATCTGGTCGAAGACTCCGCGCGCGTAGCCCGTGAAAACAAAACGCGCGTCTTCGATGGCGAAAACTGGGTCATGAAACTGCTCAACGACACCACTCGCGACAAAAACCTCGTCACCAGTCTCACCAACTTACAAAAAAACATTCTACTCAAGCACGTTGCTGAGCTCGAAGCCAAGTATCCCGGTATGCACTTTGAACTCTACAGTGATTTCAAGTCCGTCAAAATCGCGATTAAGGGCGAAAAAGAATTCACGCCCGAGCTGAGCGATCAGTTGCGCGAGGATCTCAACAGCGTGTTTCAGAAATCCAACAAAGAGTTCGCAACTGAGATGGATAAGCTCAAAATTTCTGTGCCGGCGGCAGGTCCGCCCGCCAACTGGTTCCTCGCCGGTTTTGGGCGCAATATTGACGAGGCGTCGTTGGCAGCTCG
>JAYWAE010000232.1:0-4915 GCA_043782715.1 Pseudobdellovibrionaceae bacterium
AACCAGGTAAAACCAGAATCTGCCGTCAAAAGACTTGAGACGTGTTGCAAATTTCAAGAACCTTCGTCGACTGCTTTGTAAATCGAGTGTTTCAAATTATGTCGTTGATTGTCTTTCGAAACAAGGCTCAGAGTTAATCCCGCTATCGCCGCTGATGAACTCTGGCAGTTTGGAATGCACCCCGTTGATTAGACATTCCAGCTATTGGAATGACCAATTCATTCCGATTGAGGGTGAGAACCTCTGCTTTAAATCACGATTAAAGATTTCTGGAATGTCAGAACGAAGCCAATTTACATAGAAGCTTGAACCAATAGAGATAGTAGAACCAATCAACGATGCAGTATAAAATGTATCTCGTTGATTGCCCTTCGAAACAAGGCCCAGAGCTAGTCCCGCTATTCCTACCCCCAGCGAGTAGAGTTGCACTTTACTCCAGCCTTCCGCTTTCTCGTATCTTTGGATTGCACCAGGAGATACGTTTTCTATCAAAGGTAGTACAGATGCCCAAGTATGTGCCCGTTTCCCGCGATCACTTTCGAAACACGGCGCACTACAAGTCCAAAAGTTATTCTCCTCCAATCGAAAACGGCGAATTTCACGTTCCGCGGATTCGCCAGAAAGAGAAAAATCTGGCTTCTGACCTCCGTATACCGCGAGCCTGGAGGCACAACCCATAACCGTTGCAGAGATAAGCGTGAACGAAAGCAATATTTTTAAAGTCATCATCGGGAACTATCACAGCCGAACCAAGCGGTCATTATTCAAATCACAATTAGACCTTGATTTATCAGCTAGAGAGCTTTCTAATTTTTTTATGGAGATACTCGAATGAAAAAATATAGCTCTTTAATCGCAATGATTTTGTTTTCGCTCACCGCCGGCCAAACCACATTTTCACAACAGACTTCCCCTTCCCACCCGGGTTTTAAAATCGAAAAAATTGAAAAAGGAAGCGTCTACGAAAAGCTAGGCCTTCAGGAAGGCGATGTGATCAAGAAGTTTAACGGAAAGCCCGTTGTAAACCCCTCTGACGCAATGGAAATGTACAATGCACTCAAGACGGCAAAAAAAGTAAGCCTTGTTATCGAAAGAGCCGGGAAAGAGCAAACACTGCAATTTACTGCCAAGTAATACCCATCAAGGGCCTCTCTACTGAAAACTTCTGCCGACAACCCGTAGGTTAAATTTAACTTCTCAAAACCCTTGGACCACTTGGAGCAGGCCTTCGATCAGTTTTTCTGGAACCAGAAACCTCGGACTGAATTTTCCCTTGAAATTAACTGCGACAGCTCGACTGCTATTTTGAAACTTTGGGTTCTGGACTGCCAGCGAGGCCTTCAATTCCCCTTGTCGAAGTCTCATTTTTCATATGAGATAAAATTAGAGCAAGGGGGCTTCATGAGATCTGTGATGTTAATTATGTGCTTTTTGATTGCGAGCAGCGCTCACGCAAGTTTTGACGATTATCCATCGAGTCCCAAGGGACTTATTAACTTGAAGCATTGGGTTGGCAAATATCAGATCACGAATTGTATTCGATGTGATGAGGGTGTGCTCCCAAATCAGGTAAAACTTAGGAATTTTGCGACCTTTGGGATCGCGGCAAACCAATTTCCTGTTGATAAGTTACCTGCCTGTGCACTCACCGACACCAATGTTTTCGTCACTTTTGATTTTACGAGTGATGACAAAGTCGCCCATAGCTACCGCGAGACATCGCTCGGTCTTTGCGACTGGGACATTTCTGGGAAGTGGACGAAATTCCTGACTATCGCTCCAGAAATTTTTCATTTTCAGGAGACCACTGGAGCAAATGATCAAATCACAATCCGGATCGAAAAAATTAATTCTAATCAATTCAAAATCTACCGACGAGTTTTAGATAGCCATCCGGAATCGGGTATACCTTCGGACTTTACGGAAATTGCAGAAGCTCAAAAGATGCCCTAGGTGGAATGAGCCCCTACGGCCGGACAGGTCGACAACGAAAGATCTCACAGCTGCGGACGCTGTCGTACATATTTTTGCCGGACCTTATATTGTCTGCAGTTGCACCTTTTCGACATCCCAGTTCGTTCGGCGTTAACTTGGGCCCAGCCCAAAACATGGCCCAGTTGGGGCCCAGTCCTTCAAAATCATAGACGCTAACTGCGTCTTTGAAGTTTTTTAAGGTGGGCTCCTCCCAGAAATTCGCCTTTTCGAAGACCGTGTCACTGGTGATCATGACAAACGCATGCTCGAGGATACTGGAAGAATATTCCGTATTCTTGCGGGCGAGAATACCCAAATCACCGTACTCGATTTGCTCTCCGCCCTGAACATCGACCGAACGACAGTTGTAAGAATTGTCCGGCGAATTCCAAAGCAGCTTTTCAACTTCATCACCGTCGGAAGAGCGAATTTCGGCAATAACTCCTAAAACAAAAAGAGCGGTATTGAAGCAGTTAGATGCACCTCTCACGGTCTTGGCGTTGAGTCGCCTCTCAATGTTTTGGGCGATTTTTTGTTGATACGATACTTCGGCAAAACCAACGGACGATGTGAAAAATGTTACCACTAGACCCATAATTGTCACTTTGCGGACGATATGCTGTGCTAGATGGATTGCTGAGTCACTTACGAACATGGCTTATATCCTAAGCAAGCAACATTCCAACGAATTGAATCATATTAAATGCGACCGACGGGAGTAGTTACGTCTCGAGGAAAACACTGACACCCCTTTGAAATAAAAATGGCGCTCAGATTTTCTGGCGCCAAGTCGCGGTTCTTTTTCGTTATAAATTAATCGATTAAAGTGCTCTTAAGATCACAGGCAAACGCCGGCCAACCAAAATAGCCCAATACAATCGCCTGCGTTCCGTCAACAGTGGTGCGGATCCACAAGTGATCCACGCCAGAGGCTTGGTCATAGGGACGATATCCAAAACCGGCGCCAATCCGAAGTTCATTTTCGGGACGACTCATGAATTCTAGGACTGAATCGCGAATTTGCAGCGGAGTTTTTCCCGCCCAGCTGGGAACTAATTTTCGTTTGTTGTCGTAGTCAAAAAGATTCGATATGCGATAATTCACAAAATATTTTCCACTGATTTTCTCTACGACAATGGCGATGTTCGCGCCCCGACCCAGCGAACTATGCGGACCCTTGAACTCGCACTCTCCTTGATACACCGAGCGAACCTCCGGCAGGCGGAGCGACTCGAGCGCATTGTACGCCTTGGCTATCGCCGCGAAGTTCTCTGTACAGTCGCCTAGGGAACAAAGATTTGGGATCCCCGAAGGCAGTTCGGCTTGGCCCTCGGCCATCGCAATCGCACTCACACTTAGAACCAAAGCCAAAATTATTTTCATACAAGCCCCCGTAAAAGTTCGTATGGTCATAGCACGCCCTTAAAAAGTGGCATCGACTATTTTATTGAATGAAAAGTTAATAGGATCGGTTGAGCACCACGTTCTAGCTCATCCTGTCTATTTGATTTCAGGAACTCGAAAAAGGAGGGCTCGTTGCGATGCCCTCCCCTTCCGGAAGATATGCTACTGGCGCGTTTTCTTGCTCGATCTATTGTCAACACTGTCCGCGATGCAGGTGTAACTGATTTGCCATTCCTTTATCGCAGAAGTAGCCGAAACTGATTTTGTGGAATCGTTCGGCGCGGAACCCGCAGCGACCAATGGCAGCCCAAATAAGCTGCCGACTTTCTTGTCACTGGTCCCCGCATTGTGCGCGGTATTTCCTGACGTAGAAGTCTCCTGACCAACCACCACTTCACCTTCTTCAAGGACTTTCACTGCCGCGTGACCGCAGTTTCGAGTCATCATTTGTTGTGCCATGGCCGTATCCTCGTCGCGATGCTCGAGCTTGAGCGCCACCACTCCACCCTCTTGCGGCTTCGACTTCACCGCACGTGCATACGGCTGATAAGGCATCGTCTGACAGCCCACTACAAACAGGAGCGCGACGGCGACGAGAGAAGATTTTACTTGCTCGGAAAAAAACGTATTTAGCGATCTCATACATTACCCCCTAAAAATTGGTTTACAAAAATACTCGAAACGACGGCCAAACCTGCCGGTGAGGAACCGAACAGGTCTGGCCTCCAGGTGAAGGTTTACAAAATATCCCATGCCCAACCGACGTCGATGAACGCGGTGGACTGCAACTTTCCACCCAGCGGAATGTTCACACCGGCATCCATCATATAACCGGAGTGCGTTTGCCAGCTGCCACCCAACGTGGAGTAAAGAAGCGTGCCGCTGCCCTCCTTCAAGCCCTGGAATGTTGCGCCCTCATCGTCCGATTTGACGCTGTAGTGCGCTACATTGAGCCCGCCAATCGGCGTCAAATTCCAGGTGGGAACCGAGATTTGCGCGCCGACGGCGAAGCTTTTGTATTTTGTAGATCCGGTCGCAACGTTGCCGCTGCTATCGAACGAAACGCTGGTCGTGATCGTCTGCTCGGAGTAACCCCCGACCACTTTCGCCCATGGCAAGACGCTGTAGCCGACGCCCACGCCGAGGCCCGCAGGTCCGGCGCTGGCCAGGCCGATGCTCGTCGAGAGCGGTTTATTCATGCGATTGACCTGCAATTCACTCGCACCTTCTGGGGGGGCGGCTGCGGCTAGGGCGCTCTGACACGCCAGAGTGGCCACGAACATGGCCACGATTTTCATTGATACTTTCATCTAATTCCTCCGTTTTGTGGTTGCGAGATTTCCTCGCTCGCAACCGGGTTTGTTAAGAACTCGGGTCAGGAGTTCGCAGCCAGAATAGGAGCGGAGTTGCACTATTCGTATTATCTATTTGTGCAATATGGCGCGCGCGCCTGGGTGTTAAATTCGTGGCAAAAAAAGGCGGGGTGCTGGTGGGCTTCCGCGAGAAGCGCAGCGCATTCATTACGCCCCTGACGTTT
>JAYWAE010000233.1:0-33742 GCA_043782715.1 Pseudobdellovibrionaceae bacterium
ACATCGCGGATCATGCTCTGCAATTTATCGACTGAATATTCTGCGATCATTCGAAGCTCCATTTTTTAAATCCATGTGTTTCGGCTATTTTCTGTTGGCTCAATGGTATTTCATAAACATTCGCCATGCCCGTGATCGAGCCGCAAACCTGAATGTGCATCAGTCCGTCGCGCTTTTTGCTCTGGCTGAGAATCGTGATGCCTTGAAGTTCCTTTGCCATGACATCCAAGCCGATGGCCTTACCCAACCCGCATTGTAAACCACCATCATATTTGTACACAAACACGCGCTGGTCTCCGGAAGGTTTCGCATCCGTAGCGGCCGGCTGCTGCGCCGACATTTCTGGCGAATCTACTTTTCGCCGGCAATGGCCTTGCGCGCAGGAAGTTAGAAATACGGCGGCTACGACCAGTAAGGTCTTTATTCCCATGGCCAGTCTTTCGCAAACCGCTTCCAGTTCATGCGTAAGGCGAAGAGGTTGGCATCATGAGACATGAAATAAATCTCACCTTTTTTGGGATCGAGGGTGGCGCGCGACGTGACACCCCGCCCAGGCTCAAAGCTATTTAATTCTTCGCCTGTGCGCGAGTCGAGAAAACGCAAGGCTCCCAGCATTTCGCCCACAATTACGACACCTTTCATCAAGACCGGGGCAGTGGCGATTCCGCGCGGATTGTCTTTGCTCCAAAGAATCTTGCCGGAGCCCTTGTCCAACGCCATCGTTTTGCCGGTCGAGCTCGAGTAGTAGATGACGTTACCCGCGATCGCGACCTCGTCGTAGCCGCCCTCTTCGACCGTCCAGTTGATGTGTCCATCGCTGGCGCCAAGTGAATAAAGCGAGCCGTCGTAGCTCGAAACAAAGATCGTGTTGCCGTCCACAACCGGCGTCGCATCGACGTCACGGAAGCGTTTCGCGCGATTCAAGTTGGTTTCCCAAACCACGGCACCGGAGGTTTTATTTAGCGCAACAGCCGCACCATCAGAAAAACCCAAGACCAAAAGATCACCGGCCAGAGCCGGTTGCGAACCACCCCGCACCGAGATGTTGCTCGCCTCACGGCGGTTGTACAACCAAACCAGCTTTCCGGTTTTGGCGTTGACCGCGTGGGCCACATTGTTGCCGCCGAGCACGTATAGTATCCCTGACCGAATCAATGGCCGCGCCAAGCCCTCGGCTTTGAGCGGGTAAGTCCAGATCACTTTTCCAGACTCCGGCTGCACGGCATAGAGCTGTCCGTCACCGGCACCGAAGTAGAGAACGTCATCCGCGATCTGCGCGCCGCCTTCGACTCCGTCTTTGATATCCAGCCGCCAACGGAAGTGAGCCGTATCGCGGTCGTAGGCCACAATGCCGTCGATCGAGTTTCCGGTGATCACCAGCTTATCGGTCACGATCGGCGCGAAGCGATGCATGCGCCGTCCTTCGAGATATTCATTGTCGAGAGTGCTACGCACCCAGCGTTTTTCGATCACCAATTTATTCGGCGCCGAGCTCAGCGAAGAGCAGCCCAAGGTCATCGCGAAAGCGCCTACGAATAGAAATTTGTACCAGCGAAGCATTCTCATCCCTGTTTCGGAGTTTTCATTTGCATGAGCCGCAGGAACTGCAAAGCATTCTGCGCCGCCTCAGTCTCGGGGAACTCGCGCCCCAAACGCTCATAGGTTTCGCGGGCTTTGGCGGTGTCGCCCTTCAACTCGCTACAAACGCCCAGTTTGAGCAGAGCCTCAGGATGAAACGCCTTGAGTGCGTCCGACTTCAACACGTGATCATAGGCCTCGATTGCCGGACCCGTCTGGCCGTTTTCCAGGTTCACCAAACCACTTTGCATGAACCAAAAACCGGCAAGCAGATCCGCCGACGGAGGGTTGAATTTGGCAAGCTGCAAGGCCTCTAGCGCCGCGGAATATTGCTTTTGCTGGAGCAAAAAGGACGAAAGGGTCAATGCCGAGACCATGGCCGCACGAGTTGAGTCGTTGTCCTTGATCGCCGCTTTGATTTTCTCGACCGTGGGAGCGTAATCACGTGCGTAATCTTCCACCTTGGCCGGTTCGCTCTTCTTTTCTTTGTCACCGGGTTTTAAGGCTTTGGCTTTTTCCTCACGAAATCCGGTCTCAGTTTTGCGCAGGGCGGCTTCGGGCACGTACAACGCTTCAGCGGCCTTCAACTCCTTGCGCGTCTGCAAGTAGCCCATCCCCACGTATGCGCCGCCCGCAACGAGTGCCGCTACGACCACAGTTAAAAAGGTTTTGAAATGCTGCTCGACGAAATTAAAAATTTTGTCCGACGTCGAGAGAAACATGTCGGGGGTCTTGAGTGCGTCTTTGTCGATCTTAGAACTCACGTTGAAGCTCCTATTTCTGCCGGTTGGTCATTTCTTTGAGGGTCGAAAACGGGCGGGCCATACGGCCGTGATGATGCTGGCGCAAATTGGCGATGGATTTGATGCGCTTCTCAGCCAGCTTGTCGGCGGCACGATGCGTGGCCACGCCTTCGGCTTTGGCGATACGGAAGACTTGCATCAAATTGTCGTACACTTGGGTGGTTTTCTCGAAAGCGCGCTCACGTGAATAGCCCTCGAGCTCGACGAAAACATTCATCAAGCCGCCGGCATTGATGACATAGTCGGGAGCGTACAAAATTCCGGCTTCGCGCAAATTGTCGCCGTGGCGATGTTCGGCGAGCTGGTTGTTGGCGCCACCGGCCACGATCTTACATTTGAGTTTCGGCAGAGTCTGGTCGTTGATCACAGCCCCCAGTGCACACGGCGCAAGCACATCGCACTCGGACGTCACGATCGCCTCTGGATCGAGCGCGGTCAAATTGAACTTAGAGGCTATGCGCTGCACTTTGTCTTTGTCGATATCGGCGACGGTCACAACCGCGCCTTCCTTCACAAGGTATTCCACCAGGTGAAAGCCGACATTGCCGAGACCTTGCACGGCGACGCGCACTCCTTTGAGAGAATCGGCACTCAACTTTTCTTTGGCTGACGCCTTTATGCCCATCAAAACGCCGTGCGCAGTAAAGGGCGATGGATCGCCCGAGCCGCCGAACGAAACCGGGATTCCGGTGACATAGGGAGTCTCCATGAACACATACGCCATATCGTGGACCGTAGTACCCACGTCTTCAGCCGTGATGTACTTGCCGTTGAGTGAGTTTACATAGGCACCGAAGGTGCGAAACATCGCCTCAGTCTTATCCTTTTTGGGATCCCCAATAATCACGGCCTTACCGCCGCCCAGGTTCAAACCCGCAGCCGAAGCTTTGTAGGTCATGCCCTTACTCAACCTGAGAACATCGACCAACGCATCGTCCTCGGTTTTGTAAGGCCACATACGGGTGCCGCCCAAGGCCGGGCCGAGAGTCGTGTTGTGAACGGCGATGATCGCTTTAAGACCGCAGTCTTTGTCGTAGCAATAAACGACTTCTTCGTGATCACCATGTTTTTCGATGTGTTCAAAGGTCAGCATGGAAGGCCTCCACTAGAGGGTGCTCTGGGTGCGGTTCTAGGTGTTGAAAATCTTGAGAAGAATAGAGGCTAAACTCACGCCAGCCAAGCAAAATCCAGCTTTCGCGGGTCTCCCGGGCCGACGCACGCCGGGGCACCTTGGCAAGGACACGAGTGAATGAAAATTCACTTGGCTTTTTGCGGATTCCTGGAACGGCAATTTGCGTCACCGGCCGTTCTAGAGCCGCCTCAATTGCACTCACCCGGGGTTGGCGGGATGCAGAAGTTGCATCTCGTACAATTTGGATTTAGAAGGAACGCCAGCCCTAAAATGTATGGAGTAGGTCATGTCACGTACGGCAGAGCTCGCCAGTAAGCAGAGTTTAATTGAAGGACTGATCGCGCTGGAAGCGCGCATTGCGGGCAAGGCTGCGGCCTGCAAAGTACACTTTCGCCGCTCGCCTGCGGATCTGCCTAGACGGCTCGCCCTCCTCGAAGGGGCGGCGCTGGATCATCTTTTGGTCAACCTAGGTGACTTCGAACGTTCAATTGACCTCGCGGCTAGCGCAGGCGTCGACTTGTGGGACGACGTCGAATTTTTTCGCCTGAGCATGAGTGCCCTCGGTTTGTCTTTCCCAAGCGACTTCATTGGCAAGCTCGGGCCCGAAGACGTCATTGAAGCCTATGATCTTCAGCGCCGGCAAATCTTTCGCAATATGCGCTTTATGGAGATGTCCAGCTACTCCCTCCTGGAAATGCTTTCTTCAGATTGGACCCAGCTGTTCGAACGCTCTGGTCAGATCACGGAACTGCTCATTCAATGGAGCGAGAAAATCCTATGGACGGAAAATAAAACACTCGAATTGGACATTCCCAAGCACGTCATTCGCGAACTACGCTCGTGCGAACCCCAAGCCTGCGAAGTCCGGCAAAAGTATTTTGCGCCTTTGTTTTCGGGCCCGAACAAGCCCGGTGGCGCACTCTCGGTTTGTGAGGCTAGAGTACTCGCGGCGAAATTGGACATCGCGCGCGACAACGTGACCTTCGTTTAGGCGGCTTTCGGGTCCTCTTCGGCGGCAGAAGTGGCAAATGTCTTCTGCATGACCTGCGTGAGCGCAAGCCGGCGGTTTTTCACGATCCATTCGTTCCCGCTTCCCATATTCAGTTGCAGCCCCTCGGCCACCACCTCCGCGTGCAGCGCATCCAGCTGATACCACGGATGCGACGGAAACAGGTGATGCGCCGTATGCAGATTGAAGTTCAGCAGGACATGATGCGCAAACCAGCGCGGGTACACGCAACTGCGAGTGAACCTGTTCTGTTCGCTCACGTGAAAGCGCCTATCCCCGCGAAACTGCCGCATACCCAAGTGATGCGGCAAATTGACCGCCTCGACTACAAATAGATAGCTGACCAGTCCCGCCAGCAACGTCCATGGCCCAAGAATCCAGGCCACAAATAATAGGTACATCACGGATACCGGGACGAACGCATATTCGCGCTTGCCGACCGTTGCGCGCCAAAACACCACATGTTGCATGAACCCAAGCAGAGGCAACCATAGGCGCCAGCTCCAGGCCATGAGCGGGGGGAGTTGAAAGCGCGCTTGCTCGAAACGCAGTAAGATTTTGGTGGTTGGATCGCGATCCACATTGCCTGTCCAGCGGTGGTGCTCGATATGCATGTCACGCCAGCCGGCAAAAGGCAGAAAGCAGAAGAGGCCAAAGACAGTTCCCAATCCGGTGTTGACCGTGGCACGGCGCGCGCCTGAAGAATGCACGCATTCATGCATCATGGCGAACGAACGGAAGCTGAAAACCGCAAAAAGAAAACCGGCACAAGCCCCGCCCGCGGGTCCGCCCATTGACGAGCCCGCGATCATGGCGGCCCATAAAACGCAGTCCACGGCCAAATGGCGCAGCAACCAATTCCTATTTAGCAAGCGCGGGTGGCGTCTCAATATCGATCTAAATATATCTTGTTGCATTGGCTTCTTATCGGATTCAAGTGGCTGAGAGTTTTGCCGAAAAGAAATTAAATAACTCCTGATTATAAATCAATAGTAATTAGGACGGGTGCCCATGATCTCAATTCGAGTCTTCGACCGCAACTCCGCCACCGACATGCATTGCGCCGAGTATTTGGCGGCTTACCGCATGTGGCACGACGTTTGGCGCGAGACTTATGAACAGCTTGGCTTTGGTAGCATTCTGTACTCGGACGGTTTTACCCGCCAGGAGCAGGTCCTTGGCATCTTTATCGACGGAAAATGTGCCGGCCTAAGTTGCTACCGTACGGTCGATCTTGCGAGCGAGCCGGGCCGCAGCGACTCTTGGTTGGCCGATTGGCCTAGTGATCTCATGGACGAACTCAGTGCCCAAGATCCCCTGCTGCTCATCGGCAGCGCCTTCGCCATTGCCAAAGAGTTTCGCCGCCAAGAGCATCTGGGATTTACGTTTAAAGACCTGCTCGCCGCCGCCAATGTCCGCTATTTCGAGCGGCACACTGGCCACTATGGAATGCTGGGGAGCATGCGTAACTCGCGCGGAACGAACACGGCCGTCTATAAATATGGAGTGACAAAATTACGGACGATCGCAATTAACAAAGAGCCAACGGACTTGGTGATATTCTTGCGCGATAAACTGAAGCCCCTCCCAGACGAGATCGACTTTATGTTTCGCCGCGCCTGGATTCCAGGGACAAAAGCCGAGCCGCTGCGCCGGGCGGGTTAGCGGAAGAACGTAAAATAGACGAAAACCAGGGCAAAACAGCCAAGCACCATAGTCAGCGTTCCAGAAACGCCTTTTTGCGTCCTTAGTTCCGCGGCCAAATCCTCGATTTTTCCATTGGCGAACTCCAGATCACTGCGCCACTGCTTTTGCAGGCTTCCGATCAGGCTTCGGCCAGGGTCTTTTTCAGCCAGACTGATGTACCACTCGAGAGCCCGGTAGATATGGGGCGGAACCTTCGATTCATCCCGCCCCCAGCGTGTCCAAGCCGAAGGATCGACCAGTAAAAGCTGGCAAATCTTGCGCTGTGAAAGCCCCAGTCTTAAGCGCACGTCCTCCAGACTCCCGAACGTGGATCGGAACAAACGGATCTCCGCTTCGTACCTCATCCGTTGAGAGGATTTTGTGCGCCCAAGGGTTGGCTTCAAGACCGGAAGCAGCGGTTGAGGCTCTGTATGCGGGACGTCAAGATCCATGATGTCTCCCTTGCTGATGTTTTATTACACAATTGAATGTTGTGATTCACAACAAAATTAGTTGTGAATCACAACATTACTTCAATAGTTTTAGTTTACCAAATTATGTATCTCTGGCTCTCAAACGCCGACTAAACAGTGGCCTACCCTCTTTCAAATTCAACTTCGCCTTATAACTATAAGTCACATATCTAAGTTATTGACTTTACTTGAGTAACTTCCGGATAATAAGCGTAGATCGAGGCTTATTCGCACGGATCCGGGAATGATTCTGCGCGCATAAACTTATTTTATATACTTAAAAACCACACGCGAGATTGCTGCGACATGTCCAAGAAGTCGACCAAAGTCAGATACGCTCTGAACAAGAATAAATATCTGCTCGAACCGGAAATCGATCGACTCGAAGCGATTTTGGAAACGTTCAAAGATAAAGACGCACGCAATTGCACACTGCTCTGGCTGCTTTTACACACCGGTGGCCGGGCCCAAGAAATTTTGAATCTGCGTTTTGAAGATGTGAACGCGTTCGACCGCTCCGTTTTTATCCGCGGACTTAAAGGCAGCAGCGATCGCGAGCTCCCGCTGCCCGACTGGCTATTTGACCGGCTGGAAAAATTCTCCGGTGCCGCCCATGAACCGCTCTTCGACATCACCTACAACCGGCTCCGCCAAATCTGGGAACTGTACCGCCCGGTACATAAAAAACTGCACGCCCTCCGGCACACCTTTGCTATTCGCCTGTACAAAAAGACAAAAGACCTGCGTCTTGTACAGGTCGCACTCGGCCACCGCAACATCACCAACACCATGGTCTACGCCGAATATGCGTACACGCAGCAGGAGTTACGAAAGTTGATTCTCTGAGAAAAAGCAAAAAAAAGCCGGCGGGTGGGGTCCGGCCGGCTCGAGTGGGGCACATCCATAGGGGGTATGGGGGGTCTATGGAATCTTTTAAAACTTTCAAAAACCGCTCAGCACAGTTTATCTGATAGCCGTCTTCGGGCTGAACTCCGTCGCGATATGCGGCTCACCGAAACTGTTGAAGCGGCGATCCACGAGCGGACGTTCTTTATTCAAATTCACTTCTACATCGATCAAATCCACGACTTTTTGTTTGTCCGAGGCCAACGGGCTGCTCTGCCCTTGTTTGTCGACCTTGTTGGTGACGCCTTTCTCGAGTTCATTCTGCTTGCCCGAGTTGTCCTCGATCATCTTATTGAAATCGATGCGCAGATTCTCTTTTTTGGGAGTGGTCTCCGCAAAAGCGGACGGCAACATCAGGCTTGCCACCACGAGTCCCATCAACTTAGTTTGCGTTTTCATAAAACCTTCTCCTTTTACCATGTCTGCTTACCTTAAGAGCATTGCAACGGGGGTGCCATGGGCCGCCTCGCGTTCTATTGCACGCCGGGTTTTAAAACTGCTCAAAGTATTGACAGTGGGATTCTCACCTTCGGCACGTGTACACCTGGTTTACACCTGTGCGACCTCGTCGACATCCAGGGGATGACTAATCTCTTGGGATTACGGCTCTATTTTCCGTTCTCAGAATGAGACACGTGGTCGGATGCGGGGGCTCAATTACAACCAATAAATTAGACAGCCCGCAAATTCATACTCATAAATGATGGGCACTTGATTGGGAACGATGCTGAGCCGGCCCTCACCCGCGAGCGAAAGATTCTTGAGCAAGAAGAATTGCAGGCCAGCAAATCCCTGTACGCCCACGTAAGTCGACTTCTCTTGATCGGAAGTACTGAGGCGCTTGCCATCCAAAGTGACATCGACCGACGTCGCTTTGCTTACGCCTAATCCCGCGCCGGCGTAGACGAACTTCCACGGCAGCGGGTTGAAGGCCTTTTGCAGCAGCAGTGAAATCATCTTGTGATTGATCTCAATTGGCTTGGTGCCGCCACCCCCTGAGTTGGTCACGGCCAGCGCCATGTAGTGAGTCGTCTTATAGCCCAAGGAAAGGCGCCAAAAATTCTGCTCGTATAATTGCAAATTCACATAAGGCACCAGCTGTTGGCTGACGTAGGCCGAAGTCGTCCACTGCACCTGATCTTCGGTTTGGAAGTTGCGCCCAGTCTGCGACAGGTGGTCGTACGCGCCCCCCAAACCCACTCCCCACTTGCGCTTGGGCCTTTCGGCGTCGGCCTTGGAGACCACCTCCACGTCGGACCGCGCGACGTAGCCAACCCGCCACTTTCCTTTGAGTTTGATTTTGACCCGCCGGAAATCACCGGCCTCATCGCCCAAAAGGATCGGCTCGCCGGCCTTAAGGACAACAGCGGGCTTCGCCCCAGGCGTGGCCGAAGAGTAGACTGGGGTGTCGTGATTCACCGACATTGAAATATCAGCGCCAGAGGCCAACGGAAGGCAAAACCAAAGGAGCCAAGTGACAGGCAAAAGCATTCTCACCAGTTTAGGGAACAAAGGCAGTGAGAACAAACTCAGGACCAGTCCTCAGTCTTGACTGCGACGCAGTACGGCGGTAGTGTCCGCATCCTTATGAAAGCACGTCTAAATCCAACGTCAATTCCCCTTAAAGACCTCCCGCCCGAGGGCCGCGACTTCATCTACACCCGTGAGAGCGGCGAGCTGAACGACGGCCTCAAGGACTTGATAGGGACCAATGGCTACCAGGTTCGTTTTCAGCTCCTCCCTGTGGGCAATGCCTACAATTTGGTTGGTACGCTGGAAACCCACCTGAATCTCGAATGCTCACTTTGTGCAATCGATCTTAAATTCCCCGTGAAGCAAAATCTGAATGAAGTGCTGGTGGTGCAAAAGCCACTCGGCAAAGGCGACCAACAGTCCAAAGCCAATCACGCGCATGAATGGTCAGATTCAGGCCCGGACTATATCTTATTGGATTCTGAGGTCTTTAACGTGACCGACTATGTGCATGAGGCGATCGGCTTGGCTGAACCCATTCGCCCATTAGGCAAGCCCGACTGCGATGTCTCGTGCGAGAATTTGACCGAGCCGGTGAAGAAATGGCTCATTCCAAGCGGTCAGCCCGGGACGGATCCGATCAAAACCAACCCCTTCCAAGTGCTGGAAAAAATCAAATTAAAGAGTTGATTTCCCTGACCTTGTAGATGAAATTCAGACCTCTTTAAATATTGAAAACAGTGAGCGTGCTATGCCAACACCTAAAAAGAAAACCTCGCGTTCCCGCCGTGATATGCGCCGTTCCCACGATTTCTTGGTCCCACCGGGAACCCAATCGTGCCCGAACTGCGGAGCGCTGGCCAAGCCCCACCACGTTTGCGTGTCTTGCGGTTACTACAAGGGCCGTGAAGTCGTTACGGCACAAGCGTAAGGCAAATGGCCCAGTACAGATCGCGCCTTGCGGGCACAGGTCACTACTTACCCGAAAAGCGCCTTTCGAACGAAGACCTCGAAAATTTAGTTGAAACCAATGATCAATGGATTCGAGAGCGGACCGGCATTCGCTGGCGTCGCATTGCCGCCGAAGGCGAGTTCACCAGCGACCTATCCCTAAAAGCGTCGCGCATAGCCCTCGACGAAGCGAAACTTTCCGCCAAAGACATTGATATGATCTTGGTGGCGACGGTTTCACCCGACCAACCGATGCCCAATACCGCCTGCGTGTTGCAACATAAGTTGGGCGCCCGGGATTGCATGGCGGTCGATATCTCCGCCGCCTGCTCCGGTTTTGTTTACGGACTCAGCATTGCCGATCAGTTTATTCGCACCGGCACTTATAAAAACATTCTCTTAGTGGGCGCCGAAGTTCTGCACCGCTACGTCGATTACAAAGACAGAGACACCTGCATTCTCTTCGGCGACGGCGCCGGTGCGGCCGTAGTTTCGCGCGCGAAAGACGATGAGGACTCTAAGATCTATAGCTCGCATTTACATGCCGACGGCTCGATCTCAGATTTGTTCGTACTGCCTGCAGGCGGCTCGGCGATTCCGTTCTCACAGCGCGTGCTGGACGAGGGCCTAAACTTTGTCAAAATGAAAGGCCGCGAGATCTTCAAGCACGCTGTGCGCACGATGTCGCAGAGCTGCGCCGAAGCGTTGGCCTTCAACAACATGAAGCCCGAAGAAATTTCCTGGATCGTTCCGCATCAAGCCAACTTGCGCATCATAGAAGGCGTGGCCAAACACTTCGATATCCCCATGGACAAAGTGGTGGTGGAGATCGAAGACATGGGCAACACGTCGGCCGCGACTGTGATCGTGGCTCTTGACCGGGCGATCAAAGATGGCCGGGTGAAGCGCGGACAAAATATTTTGCTCACCGCCTTCGGCGCCGGCATCACCAGCGGCTCCCTGTTAATGAGGTACTAGTGCATGTGGAGCGCGCTTTTTCCCGGCCAGGGCAGCCAGCATCCGGGAATGGGGAAATTCCTCTACTCTGAATTCACACTCGCCAAACGTCTATTTGAGGAAGCCTCGGACGCACTTAGTGTCGACTTCCGCAAACTCTGCTTTGACGGCAGCGAATCCGATTTGGCGCTTACTGAGAACACTCAACCCTGTCTTCTGCTCGTGTCGACTATCAGCTTTCAAATTTTACACACTGAACTCGGCTTCGCGCCTCAGGTAGCCGCTGGACATTCCATCGGGGAATATGCCGCCGTTGTTACGGCCGGCAGTCTGAAGTTCTCGGATGGAATGAAGGCTGTGCGCAAGCGCGGCCAGGCGATGCAGGGTGCAGTGCCCGTCGGCAAAGGCGGGATGACGGCCGTCTTGGGCTTAGAGCCTGCGCAGGTTGTTGAACTCTGCCTGTGGGCTGAGAAAGAAACCGGCCTCAGCCCGGTGCAATCCGCCAACATCAATGCCCCCGGACAAATCGTGATCAGCGGCGACAAGCGGATCCTGGACTGGATTCCCGCTAATTTTAAAGCCGAGAATTTCGCTGGGGCGCGCGTGAAGTTCATTCCACTCAAAGTGTCGGCGCCATTTCATTGCTCAATGATGAAACCCGCGGCAGAAGTCATGGCGAATGTGCTCGGCGACATGGTTTTTTCGGACGCCCGCTTTCCGATCGTGCAAAACGTGAACGCACAAGCGGTGACGGCGGGCGCGGAATTGCGCAAGAACCTCGTCGCGCAAGTGTCTTCGCCGGTGCGCTGGATCGAATGCGTGCAAGGTGTACGCAAAGTCGGCGCCGAGCGCGCCATTGAAACCGGCTGCGGCAAAGTTCTCGCCGGTTTGGTCAAAAAAATCGACGCCGAAATAAAAGTGTTTGCTCTCAATTCAATGGAAGATTTTAAAATTATCACGACCGAACTCAAAGGCTCCCATGAATAGCTTGAAAGACAAATGCATCGTGGTGACAGGCAGCTCGCGTGGTATCGGAGCCGGCATCGCTAGGCGCTTGGCCGAAGCCGGTGCCCGTGTCGCCATCACCTATTCGGGAAGCAAAGACGCGGCCGAAAAAGTCCTGGCTTCACTCCCCGGCCAAGGCCATATGATTTTGCAACTCAATGTCGGAGATGGCGCGTCCGTTGAAGCCGGTTTCGCCAAAATCCTCGAGACTTTTGGCGCCGTCGACGGTCTGGTCAACAACGCCGGCATCACCCGCGATGCCCTGCTCATGCGCATGAAGGAAGAAGACTTCGACGCCGTCATTCAGACCAACCTGCGTGGGGCATTCTTGTGCACGAAAGCGGTCATGCGGCCGATGCTTAAGGCGCGGCGCGGCTCTATCGTCAACGTCTCCAGTGTAGTGGGACAGATGGGTAATGCGGGTCAGGCCAACTATGTCGCAAGCAAGGCTGGACTTGAGGGCTTTTCGCGCTCGGTTGCCGCCGAAGTCGCCTCCCGTGGTATCCGAGTCAACGCCGTGGCTCCTGGCTTTATCATGACCGACATGACGGACGAGTTAGACGCGAAACAGCGTGAAGCGATTGAAAAGAAAATCCCAATGGAACGCCTGGGATCGGTTGCGGATATTGCCGACCCGGTGGTTTTTCTGCTCAGCGACATGTCCACCTACATCACGGGGCAAGTGCTCCAGGTGAATGGTGGACTGTATATGTGACAAGTCTTGATTATTTTTGCTATAAGAGAGTTTTGAAACGAAATGCAACGGGTTACTCTCGCAAACAGAGCGCCCTTAGAACACAGGAGAAAGTATGTCTCTTCAGCCGAAGGTTTTGAAAATCATCGAAGAACAATTGGGCGTGGACCCTGAGCGCGTCAAGCCGGAGAGCTCATTCATCGATGATCTCGGCGCCGACAGCCTCGACATCGTCGAGTTGGTCATGGCGATGGAAGAAGAATTTGAAATTGAAATTCCCGACGAAGATGCAGAGAAGCTGCGCACGGTTCAAGATGTAATGAAATATCTTGAGACCAAAGGGAAAAACTAAGGAGCTCTAAGCTTGAGCAATATCTTCGTTCGTTCATCCGGACCACAACGACGGGTTGTGGTCACGGGAATGGGCCTCATCACCCCCCTCGGATTGAATCTGAAGGAGAGCTGGAGTGGCCTTGTGAACGGCAAATCCGGCATTGGTAAAATCACTTCGTTCGATGCCGCGGCTTACGACGCCCAGATCGCCGGCGAAATCAAAGGCTTCAATTCCGACGAGTACGTCGCCAAAAAAGAACAAAAGAAAATGGACCGCTTCATCCACTTGGCGCTCGGTGCGACCAAGATGGCCCTTGAAGATTCTCAATTTCCGCTCGCCACCGCCGATTTAACCCGCGTCGGTTCGTTGATCGGCGTCGGCATGGGCGGACTGCCTTTCATCGAAACTCAAAGCACGATTTTGCGTGAACGCGGCCCCGGCCGTGTGTCGCCGTTTTTCATTCCCTCCGTCATCACCAATATGGCTTCGGGCCAAGTCACGATGGCATATGGGCTCAAAGGTCCCAACTACAGTGTGACCTCAGCTTGCGCTTCGGGCGCGCACGCGATCGGCGAAGCCGCGGGTTTTATTCGCGACGGACGTTGCGATGCCATGGTCGTGGGCGGAGCCGAGGCCGTGGTCACACCGATGGCGGTCGCGGGATTCTCCTCGATGCGGGCGCTGAGCACGCGTAACGACAATCCGCAGGCCGCTAGCCGTCCTTGGGACCGCGATCGTGACGGCTTTGTTTTGTCCGAAGGCGTGGGCATGCTGATTTTGGAAGACTATGAGTACGCTTCCAAACGAGGCGCTCGCATCTACGCCGAAGTTTGCGGCTATGGATTGTCGTCCGACGCTTATCATATGACTTCACCGGCTCCTGGCGGCGTTGGTGCGGCGATGGCGATGAACGATGCCATTCGCGATGCGCGGCTGACTGCGGAGCAAATCGGCTACATCAACGCGCATGGCACGAGCACGCCCGTCGGCGATGAAATCGAAACCCAAGCCGTGAAGGCCGTCTTCGGTGACCATGCCAAAAAAGTTTGGGTCTCTTCGACCAAGAGCATGATTGGCCACACACTCGGAGCCGCGGGTGCGGTCGAGAGCGTGATCGCCATTCAAGTGCTGGCCACAAACACCGTCCCACCCACGATCAATCTCGACAATCCCAGCCCGGATTGCGACCTTGACTACGTGCCGAAGACGGCGCGCGAGAAAAAAATGGATTTTGTTTTGAACAACAGCTTCGGCTTCGGCGGCACCAACTGCAGCCTGATCTTCGGACGGATCTAAACTTTCCGTCCGGGAACGGAATTTGCGATGATCTCAGAAGATTCCTTAAAAAAGAAATATAAAACGGTGTTCTTGGCTTGCGACCATGGCGGCCTCGAATTGAAAAATCATTTACTCGGGCGCTTTCCGTTCGTGCCGTGGAAAGATCTGGGCACCATGACGGGCGCGTCGGTCGACTATCCGGACTTCGCGGAAAAGTTGTGTTTGGAAATGAAGCCGCGGCTCACCGACTCCTGCGGCGTTCTCCTTTGCGGAAGCGGACAGGGTATGGCAATCCGCGCCAACCGCTTTCCATTTATTCGAGCGGCACTATGCTGGAACGAAGAAGTGAGCCGGCTGGCGCGCGAACATAACAATGCCAACATACTCTGCATCGGCGGCCGTATGGTCGCATTTCCGATCGCAGAAAAAATCTTGATGGCTTTTTTGCAAACCGACTTTGAAGGCGGCCGCCATCAGACCCGCGTCGATAAATTGAATTGCTAGCCCAGCTGAAGGAGCGAAGATGAGCGCACTTGAACAAAATGATCCGGAACTAGCGAAATATCTGAAGCTTGAGACTGAGCGCCAAGAGTATGGGCTGGAAATGATCGCTTCAGAAAATTACGCTTCCAAAGCGGTGATGGAAGCGCAAGGAACGATCCTCACTAATAAATATGCCGAAGGCTATCCGGGCAAGCGCTACTACGGCGGTTGCGAGTTCGTCGATCACATCGAGCAGCTGGCCATCGACCGCGCCAAACAGCTCTTCGGTGCCCAGCACGCCAACGTGCAACCGCATTCGGGTTCGCAGGCCAACATGGCCGTGTACTTGGCCGCATGCAAGGCCGGCGACACCATCATGGGAATGGATCTCGCGCACGGTGGGCATCTGACCCACGGCAGCCCGGTGAACTTCAGCGGATTTTTGTTCAAGGCCACCCACTACGGCCTCGACGCGCAGACCGGCCGTATTAACTACGATCAAATTCGCGATTCGGCGAAAAAGAATCAGCCGAAGATGTTGATCGCCGGCTACAGCGCCTACCCGCGCGTTTTGGATTTTAAATTGTTTCGTCAAATTGCCGATGAAGTCGGTGCCATCTTGCTGGTCGACATGGCTCATTTCGCCGGCCTCGTGGCGGGTGGACAACATCCGTCTCCCGTCGGCATCGCGGACTACGTAACCTCGACGACCCATAAAACTTTGCGCGGGCCGCGAGGCGGGCTGATCTTGTGCAGCGAAGAACGCGCCAAAGCCCTGAACTCGAAAATTTTCCCCGGCATTCAAGGCGGTCCGCTGGAACATGTGATCGCCGCCAAGGCGGTCGCGTTCCTTGAAGCGCTTCGTCCCGATTTTAAAACCTACAGTGAGCAAGTTGTCAAAAACGCCAGAGCGTTGGCGCAAGGGCTGCTCGAGCAGGACATTTCGCTGGTGACTGGCGGCACGGACAATCACTTGCTGCTACTCGATTTGTCCAATAGCCCAATTACCGGAAAAGACGCCGAGACGGCACTCGACTTGGCGGGCATCACGGTCAATAAAAATACCGTACCCAACGAGAAACGCTCGCCCTTCGTGACCAGCGGAGTGCGCATCGGCACGCCGGCGCTCACCACTCGCGGCATGAAGGAAGGCGAGATGAAACTCATCGCCGCCTGGATTGCCCAGGTGCTCAAGGACTCGGGCAACGAGGCGCAGCTCAAGAAGATCAAAGGCCAGGTACGCGAGCTATGCTTGAAGTTTCCCATCTACCGCCAATAAAATTGAACTTATGGGATGCTTCGCACCGTCGCGGTTTAGCTGCGTCAGCCTTGTTTTAGCATTGCTCTCGGGCTGCGGAACCTACCGCACAGGCTCGGGAGAATATCACGGCATGGGCAGCTACCGCCCACCCAGCGACTACTCCGACAGTGCCGATGCCGCAAGCCAAGTTACGGAAGCCGACCAAATCGGCGCGCGTGAAAAATTGAGTCCTCGCGCGCAGTACGTCCCGCACGCGCCGTTCAAACTGTATTGGCCCGTGGCCCAGGTGCGCATCAACCGCGGATTCCATCCGCCGGAAGACCCTGCGCATTCGGGAATTGATTTGGGTGGCAAGCGCGGCGTGCCGATCTTGGCCGCGCATGAGGGTGTGGTGATTTACGCCGGCCAGGATTTCAGCGGCTACGGCAAAATGATTTTGGTTGAGTACGATAACGAGTGGGCGACCCTCTATGGCCATCTCGATCAATTCGCGGTAGCGGAGAATACCATCGTCGCACCCGGCGATCCAATTGGTGCGATGGGCGCAACCGGCCGGGCTTCGGGTGTGCACTTGCATTTTGAAGTGATGCACAATCGCCAGCCTATGGATCCGATGACACTGCTCACCCGGCCCACCAGCTACGTCGGCGTCAAGAGCAAGAAGCGCCGCTCTTCAAAGACCAGCCGCCGTAAAAACACTCTCTAGAAGAGCGGCATACTTTCCACCTTTGTAAGTGGCCGCTTGCGCGAGCGAAGCTTTCTTGGCCTCAATGAAAGTGGACGTCGCCGTCCAGGCGCGCGCATGCTCAAAGAAAAGAATGTCGGCATCGCGGCTGGCGCCGGACTCCAGTTCTTCCGCACGCGTGCGGAACTTCCACCACAACGAAGCGTACCAGGCACCCTCCAACGCGATCTTGCCGGCGGACGCCCCCGTACACGCGGCATAAATCGCGGAGCGAGATTTGACCGACAATTTCGCGAGATCGCGATCTAAACCACATATGTTTTGTCCGGCCACGGATTGTCCGGCCGTTTCTCCGAGCTTGGGCGATTCGGGAAACATGATGCCCGCTAGATAATCTCCGAAGGCGCCGTTGAGGGCGCCCGCACATCCGAGCTCGCTGGAGCAGCAGCCCTTGGGATTCAGATCGCAAGTCTTATGTTGCACAAGGTTGTGCAGATCGAAGGATTTTTCTCCGCTCAATTGATAGGCGAGCGCTTGCCCAAGGAGCTGGACGACGATTTCACCGCTCAGCGCTTTGGAAACCTCACCGGGCTTCTTGGCCAGAGAGATTGAATGGCCGCTTGCGGAGAACCCGGTGAAGCCGTCGTCGGGATAAATCGTCAGGCCTTTTACGGGTAGACGCTCTTCACCTAGGCGGGCAGTGAGATATTCAAAAGTACGGTTGGCCCAGTAGTAGGCCGTGACTTGCTCAACGTAAGACTGAGATTCAGAATATCCACCTTTGCGTTGGTCCGGATGACTGAGGGAAAAATGCGGCGTATGCAGCGAAAGGATTTTGAAATAGCGGTTCTCCAATCCATCCGAATGATTGAGTCCACGCAATTTGACGCCGTAATGAAGCAGCGCCGTGAGTTCACCTGGGCCGGCCGACGCTTGCTTTTGCGCCACTGGATTTTTGTACACGATGCACGCATCGAAATCCGCATCCGAGGCACAACTACTGGAGAGCTTATCACTGGGCGGGACGAGTTCCGTGCCGCCACTGGTAAAAAACGCCGGATCGTAAGAGCGCGCCACTTTCACGGACGAAAGTTTTGAGCATCCCACTATAAAGACCGCGACCGCCACAGCGGCAAGCTTAAGGGTCATCAAACCCCCCAGTGGCGTCGAGAACTTCGCTGTTGAATAGCAACCGGCCTAAGCGATCCAGATCCAAACGCCGCCCTTGGTTGAAATATTTTTCCAGTGCCGCCGATTGTACGGCGGAGTCTTCAATAAAATCCTCGATCTGCGCGGATGTGTAAGTGACTCCGTGGGTTTTGCAAAAGCCGATTGCAAGGGCCGCGGCCCCGGCGACTTGGGGGCTCGCCATCGAGGTGCCGGCGATTTTTTGATAGGTCGAACCCATGAAGGTCGAGAGCAGCCCATCCCGGCCGGCCGCTCCGGGCGCCGCGATCTCGATGAAGCTGGAACTGAAGTTGGAAAAATTTGATTTTAAATAGGTGATCGCATCGATCGAACCCGTGCTGATCAGGCCGCGCCGGTTGGGAGCGTAGGCAGCTGGCGCGACGAAATTGGAATTGCTCACTTCCGCGCCGTCATTGCCGGCCGCTACGGCGATCACGGTGTTTTTGGCCAGCGCATAATCCAGCGCATCGGCCAATGCGGGATTTGTACCGGTGCTGGTGAGCGAAAGATTCATCACCTCCGCCCCATGATCCGCAGCCCATAAAATGCCGTTGACGACGTCTGCGACCGTACCACTGCCGTCGGAGCCCTGGGTTTTGACCGCCATCAGTTTGACCCAATCGCCCATGACCCCGCGCACGCCGACGGAATTGTCGCGCTGAGCCCCGAGCAATCCGGCGACATGAGTGCCATGCCCGAAGTCATCGCCAGGATCACTGTCTGCACGGACGATATCGATCCCGGTTTCACCGTTCGCTCCATGCCACATACGATCACGCAAATCCGGATGATCGGCTTGCACTCCGCTGTCCACGACCGCCGCGACCACCGGCTGGCGCACGCCAAAGATGGGATGAAAAAAGTAACCTTCGCCGGCCGCTTGGTTGATGGCGGGTAAATGGATTTGGTTGACCGCGAGTGGGTCGCGTTCAAACGCCGCGGTCTGCACGCGGGGGTTCTCGGCGACTCCGATCACACATGGGCTCGCTTGCGCCGCGCCTTCTAGTTCAGCCGTGTTCAGTGCGGAGTTGAAGCTCACGGAATGCGCCTGCACGCGCATTGGCAAAGTCACCGCGTGGAACGTGGCAAGGTGAGGCAGAAGTCCGGCGCCATTCTTCGCGGGCAGCTGAGATCTCAAACACTCGTTGTCGACCAACACCAACATCGGCGCACTCGCCGTCACTGCGGCTTGCGAGAACTGCACTTTTTTCTGTGCGAAAGACTTGAATTGCAGTGGCCGCGCGCCGGACGGCGCCGGAAGCAACATAATTAAAATGGGCAAGAAAAACGTGAACCACATCGATATCATATCGGCCGAAGCACACTCTTGCCTCAGGCTGGGAAAAGTGGCGAAAGATTCGTCACTTTGGGCCAGTTTACTAGCCCTGGATTGGAAGCGGCGTGGGCTTCCGAAACGTTCTCGATTTGCGACTGAAATTGGCGAAATTCCGTTGCGTCAGTTGGCAGGCTCAGCGACGAATGCCACGGGCTTCAGAGAATGCCGTGCCCAAGCGAAAGCCGGTCGTGGCCGAGACTGCCGCAATCAGTGCCACGATCAGGAATATTCCGCCGGAAAATGGAATTCCAAACATCGCGCTCATGCGCTGAGAAATCAGCCCTGAGTTGCGGCCGTCCTGAATGTATGCAGCCGCCACTGCGACCAATGTCGCGCCGATCGCGACCTGCAGCGTACGCCGCCCGCCGCCTGGCAGGAGCACGCCCAGCACCACCGAAGCTAGCCAAATTCCCCACCATGGCAAAAGCCAAACTACGGTGAGAAAGAAAATCATGGCTAGAAAAATCATTTCGCTCCCTCGGGCGTCAGCTCAATCACCTTCTGGGCATGCCGACGTGCCTCTTCCAAATCCGCATAGAATTCGACCGGCCTCATTTCACCGCGTGCCCACTCGTTTGTGAAGCGTTCGAAATCGCGCGCGAACGGATCGCCACTGTTGCCGCCGGGGACTTGCATCCACGCACGCGGCTGCGCACCGAGTTCGATGACAAAGCGATAGACTGCGCCATGCCAGCCGCGATTTCCCCGCACGCTGTCTGAGGAGCCGTCCATATCGAGCGTCTTGGTGCCAAAGCCCGGAATGCGGGCCATGTGCGGGATCTCCGTGTTCACCCAGCGGTTCCAAGTCCATTTGGAACTGTCTTTGCCGAGCGTGGAGCTGAGCTGATCCCACGCCATTTGGAAGGAGCGCAAAACTATATCGCTCAGACTCTCCCGTTGCGGCGTGCGTTTATCATCGATCCATTCGGCGTCCGAATCGTTTGGATTCGCGGCCACGCGCTTTAACATCCACGCGACGCGCATGTCTTTAGGAGCGTAACCGGGCCGTTCGGGCAAGGCGATATCATCGGCGAAAATAGCGGTTTTAAGCTCTTGATACCATTGTTTATAAAGCGACGCTTCCACCCCCCCTGCGCGCGCACGCAAGTCCCAGTTTGCCAAATCCTGAAGGCGTGCTTTTTGTTCCGCGGACAAATTCGCAGCCGGCAGAACTTTTAGCAGCACCGGCAAAATCATTTCGGCTTCGGTGCTATAACTATCACTTTGAATGGCGATCATATCTGCACCGGAAAACTTTGCTTTGGCTTCGAGCAAGCGGCGAATCGCCCGACCGCGAAATGGCTCTTCGTAGCTCGAACCCATATAGTGGGGATACCGGGGACCCATGGTGCGTTCATTGGCCGAGCGTAGAAATCCTTCCGGCGGATCGTAAGCTTGTGGCTGGTCGGAAATCGGCACGCGCTCACTCAACGCGCTCCGCGAAGTTTCTGGCGATCCAATAAAACGGCCTTCGCCGATAGAGCGCTCAGCAATCCAGCCGGCGTGGACCATGCCAAAATGATCGGCGTCGGCACAAACAAAATTCTGAATCGGCACCTTCCAGCCATTGAATGCGGCTAGGCAATCTTTGGCCGTTTTGCGCGCATACAGTCCGCGCAAGACTGAGAGTTCGTTGCTCGCCTGCCGTCCTGTCCAAAGCACCACTAACCCGTAGTGACCTTCACGATAAAGCACCGGTCCCCACTTCGTCCACATAACCGGAATGTCCTCGCCCGCGACGAGCTCATGCTCGACCGTAGCTTGCGTCCAAGTTGAACCGTCTTTGTAGAGGGTGCCGGTATCGTCACTGAATTCGACTTCAAAGTAATCGATGGCGTCCGTCGAACCGTTGGTCGGCCCCCAGGCAATGTCGCGATTGAAGCCGTTGACGATGCCGGGCACCGCCGGGAAGCTCACGCCGTAGACATTGAATTCTGGGCACGAGAGTTGATTCTCATACCAAACATTGGGCAGGCTTAGTCCGAGGTGCGTGTCGTTGGCCAAAATGGAGTGGCCGGTGGAGGACTTCTGCGGACCCACCACCCAATTGTTGCTGCCGTTGAAATTCGGCGGCCGGGGAATATCCGGAAAATTTTTAAAGTGAGATTGAAAGCCAAACTGCGCCGGGGTCTCCGGCGCACGTGGCTTGACACCGCCTGGCCCAGGGTAAACAAAATCCTCATACTCAGGCGGCAGAAACTCGGGGAAGAGATCCAAAACCTTTTCCACCGGCATAGTCAGGCGTAAATGGCTCTGCAACAAGTCCGGACTTCCGCCGCTCAGTGAAAACGTCATGGTCTTCGCCATGCGCGATAAAATATGCGTGTCCATCTCAGCTGGAGTGCGGCCCAGCAATTTGAATTCCACAGGCGCATCGTCAAGTTGCCGGACAAACGCGTTAATCCCCGCCACATACTGTTCGGCCATCATATGCGTGCGCGAATCCTTCATCATTTCTTGGTGCAGGGCCTTTTCCGCCTGGCGCATCCCGAACTTGGTAAAGAAGCGGTCGTGCTTCAGGCCTTTCTCGCCGATCAATTCGCTCAAATTCCCCGACATGGAACGGGTCGTGACTTCGATTTGAAACAAGCGTTGCGAGGCGACGGCATAGCCTTGAGCCAGGTAAAGGTCTTCTTCGTTTTGTGCGAAGAAATGGGGCACTCCATTGGCATCAATCGCCACGTGCACGGATTTTTTTAGACCCGCAATGGCGTGGTCACGCCACTGAAAAGGTTCATGGTGCCAAACTCCGCGGCGCACTTCCAAGAGCGGGCCAAGAGCCGGAACTTTTCCCAACGGCCGGGCGAGGAGAATTATCCACGCGATACTAAGAATGGACCAATAAGCGATGCGCATCGTGAGCGTAAGATTACGATCCCTTGCGCTCGAGCGCAAAGCGTTCCTGAAAACGCCGCACAAAGGCTTTGTGCAACGCAGACTGGTCGTGCACGCTCTTTTGCAAGAGCCAAATGTAGTCGGTAAAACGCTTGTTGGTTGGGCGCACCACCTGAACGGACTTCACTCCTTCGACCAAGTAAGCCGGCACGATGCCGATTCCAGCCCCCTCACGCACCAGCGACAGCACCATTTCGGCTGTGGAAGCAAAAATACGGATCGGAATTTTTTTGGGCCGTTTTTGATAATGCAGGTACAACCATTTTTGCATGGGCTGGTGGTTGAAGTAGTATTCGATGATCGGCACGGCCATTGTTTGGGAAAAGGCCGGACTGTCCGGCAACATCCCGCGGGCCGCGATCAACACCAACTCTTCCTCGGAAACCGCCTGCGAGGCCACCCGTTTGCTCCCCTGCGCCGGAAAAATCGAGAAGCACATGTCCAGATGTCCTCTGAGCACCATCTCTTGCAGCCGAGTCGGGGTGTCGAAGACCATCTTGATTTGGGTGTCTGGGAATTCGTGGATGAAGTCTTTCATCACACCCGAGAGGCGAGACTTGGCGAACTCCAAGTAGGCACCAATGCGCAACATACCTTTGATTTGAGTCTCGGCTCCCGTCATTGCCCGCAGCGCACGTAGAAAACCGCCTTGGCTAAGGCGAAACTCGCGGTGCACCTTCAGTCCACGGTCCGTCGGCACTAGACGTCTGCCGATGCGATCAAATAAGCGAAAGCCAATGGCGGCTTCCAAACCCGTCACGGTTTGACTGAGCGCGGACGGCGTCACGCCGAGGGCCTCAGACGCACGCTGGTAGTTCCCCGACTCTATGATCTGGCAGAAGACGGCCAACTTATTGAAATCGACGCTATTAAGTTCCACTTAATAGATGATTTAGTACATTGAAATTTACTTATCAACCTCAGTTGCTAGCATCATGCGTTCAACAGGAGGATCGACATGAAGAACACGAGCGAACACGCAGGTATTCAACGCGAAATAGACCGGCTGCATCTTTTAAAGCACCCTTTTTACCAGGCTTGGATGCAGGGCGAATTGTCAGTCGGTACCCTGCAGGATTACGCCGCCCAATACGCCCACCACGTCGACCGCTTTCCCCGCTACTTGAGCGCCATACACTCACTGTGCGAGTCGCCCCTTGAGCGCAAAATGCTGTTGGAAAACCTGAATGATGAAGAAGGCACGGCCCACGGGGTTTCCCATCCCGAGTTGTGGATGCAATTCGCCAAAGGACTTGGCGCTACCCCTGCGGCCCCACGGGCGGCGATTCAAAAGGTCTCGCAGACCTTCTTTCGCCTGGCCCGCAAGTCCTATCATGAAGGACTGGGCGCGCTTTTCGCGTATGAAGCGCAAGTGCCTGAAGTCGCGGCATCGAAAATTCAAGGTTTGGTCGAACGCTACGGCATTCAAGACGCCGCCACCCTGGAGTTTTTCCAGGTGCACCGGCAGGCAGATGTGGCTCACCGCGAGAGTATCGCGCAAGTGTTAGAGACCCTGCCCGCGCCGCAATACGAAGAAGCCAAAACGGCAGCGCGCGAAGCCGCGCAAGCGCTTTGGGATTTCTTGAGCGAAGTTCATGATCAAGCGGCACATGCCTGCTAACGAACCCACACCTGCATTTCACGCCTTGCGCCTGAACGATCTCGTTCTGGCGCTCAACCTTGGCTGCACGGCTGAGGAACGTTCGGTGGCACAAGAGGTGCGGGTTTCTTTGAGCTTTCGCTTTCACATTGCGCCTTCCGCCGTCTTCTCCGACGCGCTAGAAGACACGCTATGCTACGCACGGCTGTCTTCGAGAATTCAAAATCACTGTGCGAAGCGCGAGTACAATTTAATTGAACGCGTCGCCCAGGAGATTTTCACGCTTGTGCGCGAGTACTCTGGACCGCGCGCTGCGGTCGCGGTCACGATTCACAAAGTTCGTCCGCCCGTACCGGCGCTAGCTGGTGGCACTATTTACCAATGTGGAGATTTTCTGCCGTGAACGCTTGGATCGGACTGGGATCAAATCAGGGCGATCGGCGGGAGAACTTAGAGAAAGCCGCAGGTTTATTGATCGAGCGTGCCCGCCCCGCGAGTTATCAGGCCGCGCCCATCCTCCGGTCACCCGCATTGATGCCGGCGGGCGCGCCCGCAGATTGGAATATTCCTTTTCTTAACTCGGCTCTGCTTTTGGATTGGAACGGTACGGCTCCGGACCTTCTGGCGCTGCTCAAGCAAATCGAACTTGACCTCGGACGCCAACCCTCTCCGCGCTGGTCGCCACGCCCGATAGATCTCGATTTGTTGGCGTTGGGCGATCAGGTTTTCAAAAATGAATCACTGCAATTGCCACATCCCGAAATGGCCAATCGCCAGTTCGTATTGTCTCCGCTCAAATATTTTGCGGCGACGCGGAAAATCGCAGGTTTAGGCAAAACGGTTTTGCAATTGGCGCGCGCCCGGCCCGACGCCTTGCCGCTGTGGATGGGAATCGTCAACGTCACGCCCGATTCTTTTTCTGAAAAAAACCCGGCGCCGTTGGCGCAGGACAAACTCAAGTTATTTGATGAATTCGGCGTGCATATTGTGGATCTCGGCGCCGAGTCCACGAGGCCCGGCGCAATTCCACTCTCGCCGCAACAGGAATGGAACCGATTGGCTCCCCTAATGGATTGGTGGATCGGGCGGACGCGCACGCGCATTTTTAAACCTATCTTAAGTGTCGACACCTACCATCCAGAAACCGCAGCCCGCGCGATCGCGATGGGAGCGGGAATGGTCAATGACGTCAGCGGGCTCGCCGATGCCAAGATGCTTGAGGTTTTAGCCGACTCACGGGCGCAGTACGTACTGATGCACAGCTTAAGCGTACCAGCTGATCCCAAGCGCACTTTGCAAGCAGAAGATCCCGTCAACGAAGTCCTCTCTTGGGCGCGCACTCAGCTCGCGCGCCTGCAGGAACACGGTATTTCACTGGATCGTGTGATCTTCGATCCCGGCATCGGGTTTGGCAAAACCGCGGCGCAATCGTGGGCGCTCGTGCGCAGCATTGAGCGTTTTTATGAACTGCCGGTGCGCCTCCTTGCCGGCCATTCACGCAAATCGTTTATTCAATACCTACACGCCGGTGAAGCCGCCGATCGCGATGCCGAGACGTTGGGGCTTTCCCTAAACTTAGCTACCCGCGGAGTGGATATTCTGCGCGTGCACGATCCGCTCACCCAGCAGCGTGCATTTCACGCCTTTCAGGAGGGGACAGTATGAGTCCAATGACCGTCCTACCAATTCAAACCCGCCTGTTCCAGGCGCGCGAGAACCTGACGCGGTTTATCGTGGAGAGCACTCCGCGCGAGCAGACAAAAGAGAAAATGATCCTCGTGGTGACGTCGAAGATCGTGAGCCTCGCAGAAGATCGCTTCGCGCCGGTGAGTGGACTCAGCAAGCAAGAGTTGGTCGAGCGCGAGTCTGACGTTTACTTAGGGGAAATCGGCTATGGCTGTTTTTTGACGATCAAGCACGGTTTGATGATTGCATCCGCCGGCATCGACGAGTCCAATTCAGCGAACGGCGATTATATTCTGTTTCCCGAAGACCCTTTCGCGAGCGCCCAAAAGCTCTGGCATGAACTGCGCGAAGCCTGGGATCTTGAAGAGCTGGGCGTGCTGCTCACCGACTCCAAAACCACGCCGCTGCGGCGCGGGACCTCGGGCATTTGCCTGAGCTATTGGGGATTCAATGCGGTGATCAATATGGTCGATACACCGGATCTGTTTGGACGCATGCTCAAGATGACCCGCATGAATATGGCCGACGGCCTAGCAGGGGCCGCGGTCATGCTGATGGGTGAAGGTCGCGAATCGAGACCGTTGGCCGTGATCCACAATTCCGGAGTGGAGTTTACGCAACAGACTGACCCTTCCGAGATCTTGATCCCTCTGGAAGAAGATCTCTACTACCCGATCTTGCGCCAAGCCGGAGAAAAAGCCGTAGCGGAGCGGCCCAAATGATCGCATCGGTCTTCGCCGGACTACCGGCCTGCCTTAACATCCCAAAACTCTCCGTCGTCCGCGCCGCGAAAGCTGACGACCTCAAATGCCTCGACCTCGTTGCCGAGTTCCATTCCAGAGTTGCGCAGATATTCGTGCAGGGCCAAGGTGCGGAGCTCACGTGAGTTATTGCCTGGTTCAGGAAAGTCGAACTGAGCCGCAAAAGGGAAGTCTATTCTCACTGTCATAGTCTCAATCATAACTCCTTCCACAAAGAACCTGCAATATCTCATATATAAGCGTGATTGCGGTTGTTTAAGGCAGCCGCGAGGGAGACAATTTTGAGAAATACGAAAGGATTCGTATGCGCCTAATTCTGTTTGTCCTCCCGTTTCTGTTTTGCCTGCCCTCTACCTATGCCGCGGAAGAGGCCCTCGCGAGTTACGCACTAACCGCCCCCAGTACCACTACACTCAAAGCTCTCGCTCCACATTTCGGGCTCGAACATCGGCGCGGCAATGTCTTCGAATTGATTGTCGCGCAAAGCCAGGTGCCCTTGCTACTCTCGCTTGCGCCGGATGCGAGGCTCGTTGAGTCTGATACGGGAGCGGCGGCAAAGTCCCGCCTTCTATTATTTTCGATGCGCTCGCTCTTCACGGCCGCAAGTTATCATTCCTTCGACGAGGTGCAGAGGTGGATGCACGGGGTTGAAACTTCCCACCCCGACCTAGCAAAAGTGATCAACTATGGAATGTCCGGTGCCGGCCGGCCACTCTTAGCTTTGCACGTGAACAAAGGGACAGCGGTCAAACCCGTACTGATGATAACGGCGGCCACTCACGGCGATGAATTGATCACCACTGAAATTTTAATGTCCTTGATCGACCAACTGATTGCCGGCGATGGCGTGGACATGCGGTTGACGGCCATGCTCGACAAACACGATCTTTACTTTGTACCGGTCTTGAATCCCGATGGCTTCACCGCCACTCGCCGCTTCGATGGAAACGCAGATCCCAATCGCTCCTATCCGTGGCCAGATCACGAAAATGCCGTCCCCACTCCAAGCATCGCGGGCATCATGCACCTTTACGACATGATCCATCCCGCAGGCTCGCTCGACTACCATGCGTACGGTGGAATGATTATGTTTCCTTGGGCGTACACCTACAGTCCTATTCCGCAGTCGTTTGCCACGCCGTTTGATGCACTGACTACGTCCATGGCTGCGACCAACAGCTACGCCCATGGGCCAATCTCAGATGTGATTTACATCGCGCCCGGCTCGAGCGCGGACTATTATTTTTGGAAGTCGAATTGCGTGAGCTTTGCCATCGAAGTCGGTCAGGAGAAGATTCCCGACCCTTCCGAAATTCCAACCTACGTCCACGATCAGACCGAGAGCCTTTGGCGGTTTATCGAGGCCTTCTAAATCTGGAATTTACTCGGCGAACTGTCCGGCGAAATTTGGCGGGGGCTGGCCGAGCCCCTGAATCACTAGAGGCACCAGTTCCTTCACCCAAGCGACAAAGCCGCGCTCGTCGACATGAATGTTATCGATATAGAATTCCTCAGGCAAAGTCTTATCAAGCCGACATTGAACGGTGCGACTCTGGCAGTAGGGCTCGAGCAACTGTGACAATTGCGAACGCACGTGAGCGATCCCGCCAGCATGAGCTTGATCGACAATCATCGCTTGGCTTTCACGTGTGTAGAATAGAATTGTGGGAATTCGGCGCTCCAACAATTCAGCCATCACGCGCTGAAATGCGCGCACTTGCACGTTTTTTTCGCTCCAATCGAGTGTTTCAAAGTCACGCGGCCGGTTCGCCTTTGCGTTTTTAACGGCGACGCGCGACAGAGGATCTGGATCGCGTCCACCAAGGCTCACCAAACCGGCGCCCTTGGCCAGAGTGTCCGCGATCATAAGTCCGATTCTCTTACTGGGTGTGCGGCTAATGTACTCCCACGCCCAAACGTGAGCGAGACGATAGAGTTCGAAATTGTTGGAAAAAAAACGATTCAATATGGATTCGATCGCGACATCCAAAGTGGGGTGGGCGCTCTCATTTGCCGTCAGACGATCGCCTTCGATTCGCATATTCTTAAGGTAGTATCGGGTAAATCCCTCATCGACTTCCTGATGATGGGCAAACTGATCCAGATTTATGTTAATGACGACAACGTCGGGCTTAGCCGCGAGCGAGGCCTGTACGAGTGCGCCGATATCTGCAACTAGCGCACCACTGGTAGCAAAATTGGCGACACTAAGCGTGTCGTTCGGCAGGAACGGCCGAAGTTCTTCGCGCAACAGGTAGTCGAACGTCTTGCGTTTTTCGGCGCCTGAATCTACGAAGCCCACGCGTAAAACGGAATCACCAAAAACAAAGATCCGTGGCGAGGGATGCCGCTTCAGTTCCCGGACCTTGGTGAACACGGCGGTGTCCGACTGGAGATCAATCGGTCCCAGCAAAATGTCACGGCTTCCGAAATCCAGCCAACGCGCTCCTGCCTCTGCGAGAGCAAAGGTCAGCAACATGGCGAGGAACATCGAAAGCAAACTGCGAACTTCGCTTTGCAGTCTCATCAAAAGTTTTGGTACACGAACATGGAAGTGCTGCCCACAGTATAATACAAAAGGATGGCCAACTTTACGCTCAGAACAAAAGTCGAAAACCAAAATTTCATTTCTAGACTCCTATCATTTTTCGAAACATCGGCAGCAGCGCTGAATTCGGCAGCAGCGCAAAGGTCAATGTGATCGAAACAAAGCTGTAGACCAGTACGCTTGAAAGATAATCCAATGGCACGCGCTCTGATACGGCACCCGCCTCGCCTCTAATGCGGCGAAACAATACGTACAAGACGAGTGCCGCGGCGTGAAGGGTGCCGTACAGAAAGAACCCGAACGACCACCTATGCCAAATGCCAATCAGAATTAAACTCATTCCGTAAATCGAAGTGAGAACGACCTTGCGGTCTACGTTTGGAAAGCGGCCATAGCTAAACCTCACCAGTGGCATAAAAACGTGATCGCGCAGCGCAAGTCCCAATGTGCGATGCCACTTCCCCCAAAATTCCTGAATGTTGCGTGACAAAAACGGTGCATCAAAATTCTCAGGCAAAGCAATTCCCATCAGTTGGGCAATGCCGATGGAAATATCGCAGTAGCCACTAAAATCCAAATACACCTGCAAGAGAGTCAGCAAAGAGCCTACCCATAACATGGCCGGAGTCCAGGTCGGGATCGCGTCCGCGTTGGGAATGCTATAAGCGAGCGTATCGGCCAAGACGAATTTTTTAAGCAGACCGTTCATGATTCGGTGGCTGGTCTGCAAAACTTCATCGCGGGTCAGGGCGACGGGGGTCTCGATCGATTGCACAAAACTATCTTGCCGCGCAAGCGGGCCGGAATAGAGTGCCGGAAAAAACAACATATAGTTTAGGAAATCGACCGGAGACCGATGTCTGAGGTAGGCGTACTCGTTGAAGAAGGCAATGGCGCGAAAAACCAAATACGAAATTCCTACGATGCGAATGATTGAATTGTGGAATGGATTCGAACGTCCAAGAAATCCTTGGTCGCGCACGAGAAAAAGAAAAAACAAAATTCCGAAAACGGCCGCAAAAGTCCCACCCCCGCGCCAGCGCTCGCCCAAGCGAAAGCGCCACACGGCCATACCGTACGTCACGGCAAGAAAAGCGGTGAGCGCTATGAGGCTAGGCTTGTTGTCGATCGCAAAGACGATGAAGTAAATGTTGAGTGCCAGCAATACGAGATTGCGACTCTTAAAAGTCGTCAGACTCCGGTAGGTCAACGTGGCGGCGAGCGCAAAAAGCCAGAAGTGCAGGGATTCGACGGGAATGCCAAAACTCTGAATCAAAATTTTTCCTTCGACTGGCCTCTGCCCATAACAAAATGTTCGCTTGACGCCCTTTCCCCGTCAAACTTTGGCCTAGCCGCTGCAATGCATTAGGTGACCGTAAAACCAACGTAACTAGACCGTAGGAAAATAAACTCGACTTAAGATGTGAAAAGTAAAATTTGAAAATGCAAGTTGAGAGGATGGTGCGCCCCACTGGATTTGAACCAGTGACCCCTACCATGTCAAGGTAGTACTCTAACCAACTGAGCTAGGAGCGCCTGCTTAGATTGCTCTCTAAATTCCGCGAGAAACGCGTTGTTGTCAACAACGCGCGATGGGCGTCGGCCATTGCTGATGAAATTGCTCAAGCCACACTCTAAAAACTTCATTCAACTCGCTGCCGGTGCCCAATTTGTCGACTGCTGCATCCACCACCCCACAGGCGCGAATAGCTGCAAAATCCTTCAGCGAGTTGCTGACATTGATCGCCACACCATGGGTACTCACCCCCTGGCGGATGCGAACACCTATTGCCGCCATCTTACCTTGGCTCGAATAGATGCCCGGACGCTTTTCATCCCATTCTACTTCGGCGCCGAAGTGCCGTAGGCAATTCACCGTTGCTTTGGCCAATGCGCACACCCAAACCCGGGCGCCACCTTCACGGATGTTCACAACCGGAAATATCACCAGCTGACCAGGATTGTGCAAAGTCGCTTGCCCGCCGCGGTCCACGCGTACGACTTCGAACCCTTCATTGCGCAATTCCAATTCGTCGCGTGCAAGATCTACGTCTGTGCGGGCACGCACACCGAGCGTAATTACTTTTTCACATTCGAAACCCAGCACCACCCCGCTGGCCCCCGCGACTACGGCACAGTACGCTTCGCGCTCCGCACGCAAAGCTTCGCTGAATGATATACGGCCAAGAAAATGCGCACGCATTCCTCACCCCTAGCGCGAAATGGAATCGATTAGTAGAGCTCGACGCGATCGTTCTCTTGAAAACCAGAACCAGAGTGTATGACGGCGATGGAGCCGTCTTTGCCGAAGTAGCTGATGACCTCGATCGTACCCTTTAGACGCCCGGGCGCAGCCCCGATAAAACGGCCATTCTCAGGATCATAGACGTCGTCGCCCTCGTCCGTGACCTTGAGAATGTCACCGACCTGAATACCCGATAGTCGCCCCGCGTTAACAAAGACGCGTTCCCCGGAGACCATGGCCACGCGGCCTTCCCACGCTAGCTTTTCGATGGCGCGCGTGATGTTGGCGATCGAACCTAAGAAGGCTTTGCGAATCGCCGCCCGAATCAGTTCGGGGTCATCACTCAGCCGTGTCGCCAAGTCGCCGCGCTCCGCGATACGCGTCGACGTGGCATCCGTGTCGGCTGAACGCACCTCATTCAAAATTTCTTTGCCGTTCTTGCCGGCGTAAATACGCACGCGCACTTGCGACGAGACTTGGGCCTTCATTTGGCGAATTATGCCGACCGAGTCGCCCACCCGCTTGGCCTTGATACTCAAAACCTTACCTTCGACAACGGCGGCAACACCCATCGCGGCCGCGATCTTGGAAATCTGGGCTAAATCATATTCGTTTTCTTCAGTCAGAAACTTCTTCGGATCCTGCGGAAAATCCTCGGGCGAGACGACCACAAATTGATGGGTTTTAATCAGCTCACGCACGACCGTTTGCCGGGCAATGTCGGTCATGGCCGCGGTCCGATCAGGGCGCTCATCGAGGAACGGCAACACCAGCAGGCGGTGGCGCGGAGCCTCCTCGTCGGCACGGGCGTTGACGCTGACGTCTTTAGTTTCGATCTCGGCCGGCTTGTCGGCGGATCTACGTCCTCCCAGCACGCTACATGCGGTCAAAATCAGCAGTGAACCCAAGAGCAGCAATTTGCGCAGTCCCATGGATCCAGTTTAGGACATTTCGGCCCAGAGAACTATTGGGCCGAGGACGAGGATAGGGGTTTCACACTCAGAGCCAGACTGTCGTCCTGGGCACCGTCTACCTCTACTGAATAGAGATTGAAATGGGTCTTCTGCAGGCTCTTGGCGAGTTCCTGGCCGGTCACGGACGTCTCGGCCTCAAAGGTCACCCGATTGGGCTCGAACAAGCGCTCTTTGAGCATCCGGATCTCGCGCAGCTGCGCCAGTTGCCGCTTGAACTCGGACTGTTGCTTAAAGGTCATAGCGCCCGTCACGGCCACGCGCACCAAGTTCAGGCTCATTCCACCGTTGGTGACAGCCTCGTTCAAGCGCCCGGCAAGATCTTCCATAACTTTGCCCTCGCTGTGTTCAAGCGTCGCCTGCACGACTTTTGCGGCTTCGGATGCCAGCGGCTCCGAGTGCTGGATTTCACTGATAATACGGCCCGATTTGGCCTGCCACATTTGCAAATCATAATTCAGCTTGAGGTCCGAGTTTTCATTGCGCGGGCGCACAGACTCCAGGCGGCCACTGATCACGATGTCGGCTTTGAGGTATTGGGCCAACAGCATTTGATCTTCCCGCCGAAGCACAGTGGAGCGGTACGCAGCCGGCACCGTCATACGGAATCCGGCACTCGTGGGGTCGAGTACGAACGCGCTCTTGGCTTTGAATTTAGCGGCCATGGAAAAGTAAAATCTCTTGAACAGGTCCTCCATAGGCCCCGGCTTGCTCTCTTCAACGGCGTCGGCCCACCACGCGTAATGGACGCCTCTACTGTCGACCACCTCCACCAGCGGCAACACTTTTAGGGTACCGGAGCTGAGCAGGCCTTCCTCACGTAGAATGGTCTCGAGGTTGTTAGGCGAAAGCCGGAGGGTAACCGTGATTTTGGTCTGCCCGCCGATTTCAATCGGGGGAGCGCCTTTAATGAAGACCAGGTAACGTGTAGAGTTCTTAAGCAGCTTAGTTTTGAGCCCAGGCCAGAATTTCGCGGCCTTCTCAGGCCCCAGCAGTTCCTCGGTCAGCTTCTGCGTCGCCTGTTCCGTGGCCTGGTCAAAGGCTTCTTGTTTAGCTTCCCCGCCCCGCTTCTCGGTGACGATTTCGACGTTCATGTCAGCCAAATCGCGCGCTTGCGTTGCTAGGGGGAGTATTGTAAGACCAAGGACGAACAAGAAAATTTTTTGTAATCTCATCTTGGCTATCGTAAGCGAATTCTAATTGCTCAGGCAATTTTTAACTTCCCTTGGGTCCCGAATGTGCATTACAAGATGTGTTCTGCAACAAAGAGGTAAAAGAGCATGCTGGAATACGACCGTAAAAAACTGGGCACTTATCTAAAAGACGTTCGCGAGCAAGCGGCCTTCACGCAAGCCGATGTTTCGACAAAACTCGGGTACACCAGCCCGCAATTCATCTCGAACATTGAACGTGGCATCTCGGTCGTTCCGTTGAAGACCCTGGCACGTATGGTTTCTCTTTATAAAGTGAACCCAGAAGGCGTGGTCAAAATCATCCTCGAGAGCCAACGTAAACTCCTTCGTGAAAAATTGATGCGGAGCAGATAAACAGGCCATTCTAAAAATTTAGCTCCAGATTTTTCACATTCAATTGTTGTTGTCAGCCGCTCAAGTGGGTGAAATGTGAGTCAACAGGAAGCGCCACCTCCTGAGCTAGAGGAGTTGGCCTGCGAAGTCGGCGATTTTATATGCTATTGGGGATTCAAAAAAATCCACGGTCGGCTTTGGACACACGTTTACCTCGCTAAAAACCCCTTAGACGCCGGCCAGCTCATGAGCCGGCTTAAAGTCTCCAAAGCACTTAT
>JAYWAE010000234.1:0-1839 GCA_043782715.1 Pseudobdellovibrionaceae bacterium
CGAAAGAGTTTTTTTTGATCGACTTCGACGACTTCGGCATGGGACCGGTGGTGCAGGATTTTTGGATGCTGTTCCGCCACGACGAAGACGACTTCGACCAAGAGCTCGCGGCCTTTTTAAGCGGCTATGAAGAGCTGCGGGAATTCGACGACGCGCAATTGCGCTGGATGGAGCCGCTGCGCGGAATGCGCATCATTCACTACGCCGCCTGGATCGCCCGCCGCTGGCATGATCCGAGTTTCCCCCAGATTTTCCCCCAGTTCGGCAGCGACGCCTATTGGCTCGACGAAGTTCGAGCTTTAGAGAAAGTCGTACAAAAGTTAGGTTGAGCTACGCCGGCCAGCTTAAAACGCTTTGCCGCCCATAAATTGCGGAGAGATCAAGTGCGCCGTCGGATCGCTATTGGTGATTTCCACTTGGCACTGAGCCATACCGACCGTATTCGAACAGCACATGGCGCTGGTGATCGTCATGGGATTGCTCATCATGTCTACGGACTGATAGGTATCGCAACCCGTGACCACGGTACCCGAAGGCGTTGTAGAATTTGTCGCCGGCCCCGAAGCGCACTGGCCCATCATCGAACTCCCGCTCGGAAAATAAGCGCTGGTGCCGGTCTCCGTACGCCATACGTTTTGCATCAATAGCGGATCCCAAGTGTAACGCGACCACTGGCCCGGGCCCGGGTCGAGCATGCCATAAATTCCCATGTTGGCGCCGTTGCGGTTCGCTCCAAATTCGGCAATGGTGCACACGTGATACCCGGCTCCGCATAAGTTCGCAGCCTGAGTATATGGAATACTGGGAGTAGGCGTGGGGTTGTTACTACACTGAACCATGCCGTTGATCGGCGCGGGCATCCCCGGCGACATCCCCGCATATTTGGTTGCATTGGCACCGCACTCATTGGCCCCTAGCGGGGTTCCCACTTGCGCCGAATTGCCGGCCGCGAGCGTGTCGGCGGTTCGCTGCAACACCGTCTGGCCAGTTGCGTTTTTGCAGGTCACATTGTAGGTGACTTGCACCGCGGACGGATTAATCAGCTTCAAAGTTCCGTCCGACGGAATATTGACTTTGCGCGCCCAGCCGGTGGCGCTGATCACAAACATCAAACTCAGAATTACCTTTTTCATGCTCATCCTCTTCAGTAAACGCGCATTAAAAACTGTTTAGTAAAATGAAACCTGGCTCACCACGGCCGGCATCGTCAGACCCGTAAACACCGGACCCTGCGCGCCGATTTCGTAAACTTGTCCGCCGTGATCCAAACCATAAAGCCGCCCGCCGAAGCCGGCGCTGAGCGACTGCATCCACGGCGGCACCTGGCAATTGCTGGTGAAAAACGGGCAACTCGCGGCATTGAGCGGAACGGCGGTTGAATCCGCGCCGTTGGGAATGATTTGCACCAACGAACCATCGGCCACCATGCCAATGTACATGCCAGAGTCCGGCTTGCGCGTGACTGAAAGAACATAAGGAGGCAGAGTGAAACTTTGTCCGGCGAAGAGATTGAGCTCACCCGATGTCGCCATGACTCCGACGGCGCGCGTGTCTCCTAAACCAGTTTTATAATAAGAGAAATTGATCGGTGAACTCAAAAAACTGTCGGTGATCCCTCCGGCCGTCACGATGTCACCGTTGGAAAGTAGCGAGCCGCGCAACGTGGCCTGCGGTTGGCAAACGCTGTTGCGGGCTTCACCCATGGACGCCATCAGGCCGGGAAAATCCAAAATAATATCGACCGTTGCGTTGTCCGAATCCAAATTCACATTGAAAGCCCGGCCCGCGACATAGGTGCGATACACGTTTTCATTTTTGCCGAGAAAGGAAGCGTCCAAA
>JAYWAE010000235.1:0-4895 GCA_043782715.1 Pseudobdellovibrionaceae bacterium
CATCCCGCTCTCCAGCAGGAACTGAACTTGTGCGAGCTCAAGCCGCTCGCTTTCGTTGAAACAGGGAATGACGGCAATCACAGGCGTAAGCTAGCCCAAGGGACAGGGACCTTCATTTCGCGATGCACCAATCATGCGATTCACATATGGAATTGCCTTTTTGGCAAGATTTGTACTTTAATAATCTATAGACCCAGAGGTTCAGAATATGCGCATCAACGACATCATCCGCAACTGCCGCGGACCGAGTTTTTCATTCGAGATTATCCCGCCTCCGCGTGGCCGCTCAATCCAAGACCTGATCGAAATCGTCGAGGAGCTGATGCCAATCAAACCAAAATGGTTTGATGTTACCTCACATGCCTCCAGTGCCTACATCCAAGAAGACACCACTGGGCAGCTGCGCCGCCGGACGTACAAAAAACGCCCTGGCACACTCGGCATTTGTGGCGTCATTCAAAACCGCTTTAGAATCGACACTGTCGCACACGTACTCTGCTTGGGCTTTTCGCGGGAAGAGACGGAAGACGCGCTGATCGAGCTGAATTACCTAGGCGTTGAAAACCTGCTACTCGTGCGCGGTGACAACCCGAACTACGAAAAACAGTACTCAAAAGAAAAATCACTCAACCGTTTTGCCATCGATTTGGTCCGCCAAGTGGTGGATCTGCGCGAGGGCAAGTTCCTCGAGGACTTGGCGGAACCGGCTAAGTTTGATTTCTGCATCGGTGTCGCGGGTTACCCTGAGAAACACTTCGAGGCCGCGAACATGGATCTCGACCTCAAATATCTCAAAGACAAAGTCGACGCCGGCGCGAACTACATCGTCACGCAAATGTTCTTCGACAATGCACCCTTCTTAGATTTCGTCGCCCGCTGCCGCGCTCTTGGCATCACCGTGCCCATCATTCCGGGCATCAAAATTCTCAAAACCGTGCAGCAGCTCAAATCGATTCCGCGCACCTTCCACATCGACCTGCCTACGGAGCTGGTGAATCAAGTGTTGGCCGATCCCAGCCACTGCGAAGAGATCGGAGCCAATTGGGCGAAGAAACAAATGGAAGACCTGATCAACAACGGCTACAACAATCTTCATCTCTACGTGATGAATGATGCCCACGTCGCGCGCAAGGTGATCGAGACTCTCATATGAGCCGTGTGCTCGAAGAATTGCAAACTCTGCTCAACGAGAGAATCCTCCTGCTCGACGGCGCCATGGGCACCATGCTTCAGCAGTGCGGATTCACTGAAAAAGATTTTCGCGGCGACCGTTACCAGAATCACTCACACGATCTCAAAGGCAACAATGACCTCTTGACCTTGACTCAGCCAAACGCGGTGTACGACGTCTATGCGGCCTATTTGAATGCCGGCTCCGACATCATCGAGACCAACACCTTCAACGCCAACCGCATTTCGCAGGCCGACTACGCCATGGGCGACGCGGTGGTCGAAATGAACATCGCCGCCGCTCGCCTGGCCAAGCAAGCTTGCAACGATCTCTACCAACGCACCGGCCGCAAAGCCTATGTCGCAGGCGCACTCGGACCGACCAATAAAACACTTTCGATTTCGCCGGATGTTTCCAACCCCGCTTTTCGCGGTTCCGATTTCGATGAAGTCGCGGGCGCCTACTATGAGCAAGCCGAAGCATTGATGCTTGGGGGTTGCGATCTCCTCATGCCCGAAACGATTTTTGATACGTTGAATGCCAAAGCCAGCATCTACGCGATTCGCAAGCTCGAAGAAAAGTTGGGTTACCAAATTCCTGTGATTATTTCGGTCACGGTCTCGGACAAATCCGGCCGCACGCTCTCGGGCCAAACGCTCGAAGCCTTCCACACTTCGATTCGCCATGCCGATCCTTTGGCGGTCGGCATGAATTGCGCGCTCGGCGGTGAAGAAATGCGTCCGCTCATTCGCGAAATGGCGCGCATGATTCCGCAGTATTTGAGCTGCTACCCCAACGCGGGATTGCCCAATCCGCTGTCGGCGACCGGCTATGACGAATCGCCTGAAGATTTCGCCGTCACCATGAAGGCGATGGCCGATGAGGGGTTGATCAACCTCGCCGGCGGTTGCTGTGGCACCACGCCTGAGTTTATCAAAGCGCTCGCGGACAAACTCAAGAATTCGCCCGCACGTAAACCACCTAAACCCGTCTTGACGTTACAACTCTCCGGCCTAGAGCCGCTGCGATTCCCGGCTAATGAACGGGAAGCTTTTTTCATGGTGGGCGAACGCACGAACGTCGCGGGCTCTCCGCGCTTTGCCAAGTTCGTCAAAGAAGGCGACTGGAATTCGAGCCTTGAAATCGCACGCCAGCAAGTGCGCGCCGGCGCCAACCTGATCGACATCAACTTCGACGAGGCCATGCTCGACGGCGTCAAGTCGATGAAGCATTTTTTAAACCTCGTGGCCGGTGAGCCCGACGTCTCCAAAGTTCCAATGGTCATCGACAGTTCGGACTGGAATATTTTGAGCGCAGGCCTGCGCTGCGTGCAGGGCCGCTCGCTCGTCAACTCCCTCTCGCTCAAAGAGGGGGAAGAAGATTTTCTCAACAAGGCGCGCGAATGCCAACGGCTCGGCGCCGCGGTCATTGTCATGGCCTTCGATGAACAAGGACAGGCCGCGACCAAAGAAGATAAGGTGCGCATCTGTGGCCGCGCTTACGACTTGCTTACCCAAAAGGTAGGCTTTGATGCGCAAGACATCATCTTCGATGCCAATATTCTCGCCATCGGGACCGGCATTGCCGAGCACAACGAGTACGCCAAACATTTTATTGAAGCGTTACCTCTGATCAAGAAACGTTGCCCGGGCGCGCGCACTTCGGGCGGAGTCTCGAATCTCTCGTTCAGCTACCGCGGCAACAATCGAGTGCGCGAAGCGTTGCACACCGTATTTTTATATCACGCCATAAAAGCCGGCCTCGACATGGGCATCGTCAATGCGGGCATGATTCAAATTTACGAAAACCTAGATCTGGAACTGCGCAACCTCTGTGAACGGGTTTTGTTCAATAAAGACGAACGCGCTTCGGAAGACTTGCTCGAGTTCGCCAAAACGCTGACAAAAACCAAAGGCGCCTTAAGCGAAGATGATGAAGCCTGGCGCAAAGGCACCGTCCGCGAACGCTTAAGCCATGCACTCGTGCAAGGCATCGACAAATATGTCGAGCAAGATACGCAAGAAATTTTCGACAGCGGAATGATCCCCCTGCAAATCATCGAAGGCCCGTTGATGGACGGCATGAAGATCGTCGGCGATCTGTTCGGCAAAGGCATGATGTTTCTTCCGCAAGTGGTGAAGAGTGCGCGCGTGATGAAGAAAGCCGTAGCCGTGCTCGAGCCGCATATGAATACCCTCGCCAACCCGACGTCATCGCGCGGGACCTTCGTGCTCGCCACCGTTAAAGGTGACGTGCATGACATCGGCAAAAACATCGTCGGCCTCGTACTGGCTTGCAATGGCTTCAAGATCATCGATCTCGGCATCATGGTGCCCGCCGATAAAATCCTCGACGAGGCAGCCAAAGCCGGCGCCGATTTCATCGGCCTCAGCGGTTTGATCACGCCTTCACTCGAAGAAATGGCCTACGTCGCGCGCCAAATGCAGGCACGTAAGCTCACGACACCGCTGTTCATAGGAGGCGCCACCACTTCGACGCTGCATACGGCGCTCAAGATCGCGCCATTTTACCCAGGGCCCGTCGCGCACGTGCGCGATGCCTCGTTGGTGATGCAGTCCGTGAATCTCTTCCAAGGTCCCGCGCGTGACGCCAATATTCAAGCCATCAAAGTCGATCAGGAACAGATGCGCGAAGCGTATCTTAAAAAAACCAGTGCTCAGGAATTGCTCCCGCTCGAGCAAGCGCGCGCGAAGCGTTTCGTCTCGCCTGCGGGCTACAAACCCTCCAGGCCTAAGCAAATCGGGATTTTCAGCCCCAACCCGAAGCCTGCGGAAATCATCGCCGTTCTCGATTGGTCGCCCTTCTTTTGGACGTGGGATCTCAAGGGCAAATTTCCTGGAATTCTAAATCATGAAAAGTACGGCCAAGAGGCGCGCAAGGTCTACGAAGATGGCCGCAAGCTCTTGCAACAAGGATTTCTGGAGGGATGGCTCGCGCCCAAAGTGACTTGGGGAGTTTTTCCGGCGCGCTCGAAAGATGAGTCCGTGCTCTTCACTTTAACCTCCGGGGAATTTGAAGTTCCTTTTATGCGCCAGCAATTGAAGAAAGCGACCCCTGCACCTTACCTCTGCTTGTCCGACTATGTGCAAACGTCCGGTGACTACGTCGGCGCCTTTATCGTCACGGCCGGCGCCAAGTACATGGCCAAGGCCGCCGAGTTCGAAAAGAAAAATGACGATTACTCCTCTATATTGGTGAAGTCTGTCGCCGACCGCGTGGCCGAAGCTCTGGCGGAGTGGATGCACATCGAATTCCGCCGCAACATGGGCTCGGACGAGAAATTCACAATTGAAGAATTAATCGATGAAAAATATCGCGGAATCCGGCCCGCTCCCGGCTACGCCGCCTGCCCCGATCACGAATTGAAGCGCGATCTCTGGCACCTGCTCGACGGCAAAGCCGCGACCGGCGTTGAACTGACTGAATCCCTCTCAATGACGCCACCGGCTTCGGTCAGCGGCTTTGTCTTCTATCATCCCGACGCCAAATACTTCCGCGTCGAAAACATCGGCGATGACCAACTCACGGCACTCAGCAGGAAACGCGGCACCCAGCTCGAAGAAAAACGCCGCTGGGTCGCCTTTCAGGCTTAAAGCGAAGCGTTCAGTTTTGCGCGCGCGATCAAGCAGTCTTTTGTGCCGGGAAACGCCGAACCAATCATGGATCGGATCGTGCCCGTGACAAAACTGCGGCGCGGACTGTA
>JAYWAE010000236.1:0-4894 GCA_043782715.1 Pseudobdellovibrionaceae bacterium
GGTCCCTTCCATCCGTGAGAGGGTTCAGTTTTCGCCATCCAGGCGAAATCTGAGCCTAGTGGGGAGCAGAATTTAAATTTGAGAGGAAGATTAAGAAGAAAAGAGAAGAAAAGAGAAGAAAAGAGAAGAAAAGAGAAGAGAAGAACAGGCATTCTTGAACCCTGCCGCGCGCGGATGCGCGGCAGGAAGGCCATCTCATGGACGGACGGACCCCGCTGTGCCGAGATCTGCCGTAATAGACCAATCGATGCTCCACCTCCCTCACGCAGCCTAAACAGCAGCGACCAACACATCCCGTGCCAGACGCTATAAGCACGTGAAAGAGCCCTAAAAACCCCATGGTAATACCTCTAAAACTGAGCTATAATAACGGCTTATGGCTATTCTTGAGATTCTCAAATTTCCTGATCCGCGCTTGCGTAAGAAGGGTGTCGCTGTCAAAGCGGTCACGCCTGAATTGCAACAATTCGCAAAAGACATGCTCGAGACGATGTACTCGTTTAAAGGTATCGGCCTCGCTGCCGCGCAAGTCGATAAGCAGATTCGCTTGCTGGTGGCCGATACGCGGCCGCGTGAGAATGGCCGGTACAAGCCCGAAGAAATGACCGAACTCGAGAACGCGGTGACGCAGCCGCTGATTATTTTTAATCCTGAGATTGTCAAAAAAGAAGGCAAGCAGACTTATGACGAAGGCTGCCTTAGCGTGCCGACGTACTTCGAAACCGTCGAGCGCTTCAACTGGATTGAACTCACCGGCCTCGACATCAATGGCGAAAGCTTCACGATTCAAACCGACGGCTTGCTCTCGATTTGCTTGCAGCATGAGATCGACCACCTCGACGGCAAACTCTTCATTGACCGTTTGAGTCCGGTGAAATCGACGCGCATCAAAAGCAAAATCAAAAAATACGGTTACCCCGATCCCAGTCATCCTGAAACGGCGGAAGAATTGGAAGCCGAAGAAGAGAGAGAAGAACACCGCCTGTGAGCCGCATTCGCGCGTTGTTCCTTGGCACTCCCGAGATCGCCAGATTTTGCCTGGAAGCCATGATCAAAGATCCACATTTCGAAGTCGTCGGCGTCGTAACCCAACCCGACCGGCCCGCCGGGCGCAAGATGCAGCTGCAAGCTTCACCGGTGAAGCAACTGGTGCAGCCGCTGGGCATTCCGTTGTTCTCGCCTGAAACCATCAATAGTGACGAGATTCTCGCGCAGCTCGTCGCATTGCAGGCCGAAATCGTAGTGGTGGTGGCGTTCGGCCAGATTTTGAAAAATAAATTTCTCGAAGCCTTTCCCGGTCGCGTGGTCAATGTTCACGCGAGTGTGCTCCCGCGTTGGCGTGGAGCCGCGCCTATACAACGCGCTTTAATGGCTGGCGACACAGAAACCGGCGTCTGCCTGCAGGTGATGGTGCGTAAACTCGACGCCGGACCCGTGCTCGGATTCCGCACCTTTCCGCTTACGCCCGAGATGAACGCCTTTGACTCCTACAAATTATGCGAATCCTATGGTGCGCAGCTAATCGCAGTGGATTTAATGGATTATCTGCGCGGCCATCTGAGCGCCGTACCGCAAGATGAATCGCGAGTGACCTATGCCGCCAAAATCGAGAAGGCCGAGGCCGAAATCGATTGGCGCCAGCCTGCGGCGAACATTCACAACCAAGTGCGCGGATTGGCGATGGGCCCAGTGGCCTTTACCACCGTCCAAGGCAAGATGCTCAAAGTTCACCGGACGGCGGTGAGTATCGATTCCAAACTCGCGCTGCGCCCGGGCCAAGTGCTCAAGACCTCAGAGAAATCATTGCTTGTTCAGTGTGGAACGGGCAGTTTAGATCTCCTGGAAGTGCAACCCGAGTCGCGCGCAAAAATTCACATCGCTGAATACCTGCGCGGCTATGCGGTCCAGGTGGGAGATAGTTTTGGCAGCAGCAAAGGCCGCGAATAAACAGTTTCTGATCGCGCCCAGTATCTTGTCGGCAAATTTCGCGAAATTGGGTGATGAAATCCGGGCCATCGAAAAGGCCGGTGCCGATTGGATCCACGTCGACGTGATGGACGGCCACTTCGTGCCCAATCTCACGATCGGCGCGCCGGTGGTCAAAGATCTGCGGCCGGTGACCGGGCTGCCGCTCGACGTGCATCTGATGGTCGACGAGCCCGAGCGCTATGTTGCCGACTTTGCCAAAGCGGGTGCGGACTATCTCACGATTCACGTTGAAGCCACCCGTTTGGTGGAAAAAACACTGCAAGACATCCGTGCGGCGAAAATGAAACCCGGGATCAGCCTGCGGCCTAAGACGCCAATCGAACAGGTATTCCCATTTCTACCTTTGGTGGATTTAATTTTAGTGATGACCGTGGAGCCCGGCTTTGGCGGTCAGGCCTTCATGCACGAGCAAGTGGTCAAGATCAAAGCTCTGCGCGCGGAACTAGCGCGCTTGAATCACAAAGCGTTGATCGAAGTCGACGGCGGCATCACCGATCAAACCGCGCGCACTCTCGGCGACGCGGATGTGCTGGTGGCCGGCAGCTTTATTTTCAAAAACGATTACCGTTCCGCGATTCAAGCGTTAAAGGACGTGAAATGCTAAGTCTCGACGGGGACAGTCTCGACATAGAGAACGTCTGGCGGGTCTCACTCGGCCAGGAAAAAGTGGAACTCGCGGCTTCGGCGCGGCAGAAAATCAAAGCCTCGCGCACTTACATCGAAGGCCGGCTCAAAGAGGGCGAAGTCATCTACGGGGTGAATACCGGCTTCGGCGCCTTCAGCAACGTGAAAATCTCGCCTCAAGACATCATTCAGCTGCAGAAAAATTTAATTCGCTCGCATTCCAGCGGCGTCGGTAAGCCCTTCACGCTGGAGCAAACGCGCGCCATCATGTGCCTGCGCGCCAACGCGCTCGCGCGCGGCCACTCGGGCGTGCGTGAAGCCGTGCCGGAAAAAATTCTCGAATTTCTCAACGCCGGTGTTTTGCCGGTGATTCCGCAGCAGGGGAGTGTCGGCGCTTCGGGAGACCTGGCGCCGCTCTCGCATTTGGCGCTGGCTCTCATCGGCGAGGGCGAAGTTTGGCAGGACGACAAGTCCGTTCCCACCGCCGCGGTCTTAAAAGCCAAAGGTATTCAGCCCCTCGAGTTGTTGGCCAAAGAAGGTTTGTCGCTGATCAATGGTTGCCAAGTGATGACGGCGGTCGGAATTCTCGCACTCTTCGAATCACGGCGTTTGGCCTGGCTGATGGATCTCGCCGGCAGCATGACCCTCGAAGCCTTGCGCGGTTCGCGTTCGGCCTTTGATCCTTTGATTTTTCAGACCCGGCCGCATCCAGGTGAAGCCAAAACCGCGCGCAACATGCTCAAGATTCTGGGCCCCACCTCGCCCATCGCGGAGAGCCATGCCAACTGCAACAAAGTGCAAGATGCCTATTCACTCCGGTGTATTCCCGCCGTTCATGGTGCGGCCAAAGATGCACTCCGGTACGGGCACAGAGTTCTGGAGACCGAAGCCAACTCTTCAACAGACAACCCGCTGGTGTTTGCCGAAGCCGGAAAAATTCTCAGCTGCGGAAATTTTCACGGTGAGCCGGTGGCTTTCGTGCTCGATTTCATGGGCATCGCAATGAGCGCGGTGGCCTCGATCTCGGAGTGCCGGATTGAAAAACTGATCAACCCGGCGATGTCGGATCTGCCGGCCTTTCTCGCGCCGAATGGCGGCCTCAACAGCGGTCACATGATTGTACAAGTGGCGGCGGCTTCGCTCGTCAGTGAAAATAAAATTCTCGCCCATCCCGCATCCGTCGATAGCATCCCCACCTCGGCCGACAAAGAAGATCATGTCAGCATGGGCACGATCGCCGCGCGCAAATTCCAAACCATCGTCGGCAACGCCGAGAACATCGTGGCCATGGAACTGCTCTCCGCCACCCAGGCCCTCGACATGTTGAAGCCGCTCAAGCCCAGCGGCACGGTCGCGCAAGCGCTGGCGAAGATCCGTGAGAAAGTTCCTTTCGCAGAAACCGATCGGGTGTTTGCCAATGACATCGCCGCCATCCGCGACCAAATTCGCTCAGGCGAATTGCTAACGGTCGCGCAGAGCGCCGGAGAACTCGAATGGTGAGAACGGTCAAAGCGCCCACCGGCACGAAAATGCATTGCAAAGGCTGGCTGCAAGAGGCCGCGTATCGCATGCTCCAAAACAACCTCGACCCCGGTGTCGCCGAGCGGCCCGAAGACTTGGTCGTCTATGGCGGCCGCGGCAAAGCCGCGCGCGATTGGACGGCGTACGATCAAATTCTGCGCGCGCTTACGCAACTCGAAAACGACGAAACTCTTTTGATCCAATCCGGAAAACCGGTCGGTATCGTCCGTACGCACGCCGATGCGCCGCGGGTTCTTTTGGCCAACTCCAATTTGGTCGGCAAGTGGGCCACTTGGGAAGTTTTCGACGAGCTGGAGAAAAAAGGCCTGATGATGTACGGCCAAATGACGGCCGGCTCGTGGATCTACATCGGGACCCAGGGAATCATTCAGGGAACTTACGAAACTTTTGTCGAAGCCGGCCGAAGGCATTTCGCCGGTGACCTTAAAGGCCGCTGCATTTTAACCGCCGGACTCGGCGGAATGGGCGGCGCTCAGCCGCTAGCCGGCGTGTTCGCCGGAGCTTGTGTCTTGGCCGTCGAAGTCGATCCAACCCGTATTCAACGGCGCTTAGAAACCAAATATGTCGACGAAGTGGCGAGTGGCCTCGACGATGCCCTCGCGCGGATTGCGAAGTACAAAAAGTCGGGAGAAGCGCGCTCCGTCGCGCTTCTCGGCAATATGGCAACAGTCATTCATCAATTGAATGAGCGGGACTTTCTGCCCGATCTGCTCACTGATCAAACCAGCGCGCATGATCC
>JAYWAE010000237.1:0-12949 GCA_043782715.1 Pseudobdellovibrionaceae bacterium
GCCGAGGCTGCCGGATTACGGATTTAGTCAGTGTAGCGGTCCCCTGCCTGTTCTTTTATCGCTCCAGAGTTAGTCAACTGATAGGTTGCAGCAACCTATCGGTTGACTAACTCTGGACGGCATTGACGCAAGCGCAGCAAAACATTGGGCAGGTGTGCCGCGTGACAAAAGGATCGTATGGGTAAATTCACTCCACAGGTGCGAAGCCCTAGCGTGTTACCTATCACTCAAATTTAATCGGATACGTCAGCGAAATCTCCGCGCCCTTGAACTGGCGAAAGGCGATGCGTTCGACGACCGACATCACGCACTTCTGCAAAGGGTCGTCATTCACAGTCTGCTCACTAACGCGCAGGTCTTTGACCCGTCCGCGTTTGGTGATTTCAAATTGCAAAACGATTTGGCCCTTTAGATTGGGCATGTCCTTCAAGCGGCCGAGCCAGCATTTTTGCAGCTGCGCGGACCGGCTGAGGATCATTTCGTCGATGTATTCATTCGACAATGTTTCAGGGTCGTTGGCATTGGCCAAGGGCGGAGTATCGGCCGGCTCTTTACTATCGCCCGGTTGAAACTCGGCGGTGTCGCCGGCATTTTCCGCCAACGTCATATCGAGCGGGGCCGAACGCAAAACCGTCAGGGCCATCGCCTTCTCCACCGGCTTTTGCCCGGGAAGGTAGAGCCGTCCATCCTTCACGATGTAGACCTTGCCCTTCACGCCCGTGCGGTGCACATCCAGCTTGCCCAGCAAATGCTGAACATAAATCGGCGAAGCTGGATCTTTGGGATTCCACAGCTGAAACTGCACGACGCCGCCCTGTCCGAGCTCAAATTCATCTTCCGAATTCAAAATAAAAATGGCTTTGGATTCAATACTAGTTTGAATACGGTCGCCATCGCGAAATTCAAATGGCTTGGGCGTCGGCGACGGAATCAAGGTCACATCCGTACCATGAACGATGCGGGCCGAGCCTTCGCTGCGCACGATACGGCCGACCACCGCTCCGTTGTAGCGAGAACGGTCGAAGAGTCCACCTATGGATCTCGAGGCGAACTCGCTGAACATAAACCAGGCCACCGCCAAAGCGGCGACGACCATCAGAGGTAGCATTCCACGCATTTAGCGGACTACTTGGTGTCTGCGGGCGGGGGAGTGGTAGCAGGGGTCTCAGCCGCGGGCGCAGCCGGATTCGCGGCGGGTGCGGTCTCCGTACCTGGAGCCGTGGGTGCGGCGGGCGGTGGAGTAAAGCCATCCATCACGCTGCCGCCTTTTTTAGCGGTCAGGTAAGTCAGGGTCAGACATGAGACTGCAAAAGCCACGGCCAACCAGCGAGTGGTCGCGGTGAGAAAATTCGATGCGCCGGTGCTGCCGAAAAAGCTGCTCGAACTCGAGCCGCCCGAGAACACGCCCATAGCGCCACCCTTCGGGTCTTGCAGCAACACGAATAGAATTAAAGACAGTCCAATAAACACGTGCACGATGGCGAGCATGGTCAACATACGGAGAATCTCCTTCAACAGCTGAAGGCGAAAAAATAGAAGATATTCGCGAGGTTGTCTACGGTTATTTGGCTTGCTTGAGCGGGAAGGGGATAGGCGCCGGCGCGGCGTTCTTACGCCAGAACTCTCCGGATTCCTTGTGCATTTCGTTGCCCAGCACCAATGAAACCACGTGCGCAACGATCTCGACAAAACGGATTTCATTGTCGGAGACGGTTTCTTTCTCCGGCGGCATCCGCAAGGAAAGAACACCAAACGGCTGGCCGTGCCGGCCGATCGGGCAAACGATCATCGAATTGAAGCTGATGTCTTTGACCTTCTCACGCACACCGCGCAGCTCGACGCTGTCCTCGAGATTTTCGATTGCCACCATCGACTGGGTGTTCAGCACGTGCAGAACTTCGGGATATTTATAAAGATCGAGCTGAATGCCGCTGGCGTTGCGGTCATCGTTCGACGTGACCACGTAGCCGACGCGTTGGTCGAGGCAGTGCACGATATTGCAGCGAACGCCGTCCATCTTCATGCTGACCATGCGGGTGAGGTTGAACAAAATGTCTTCGAGCGTTCCCGGGGTTCCGCCGGTGCTAATACCCAGCGCTTGCCGCAGCACCAGGTCGGTGAGGTGAAGCATCAGGCTCGACTCATCGATTTTGGAAAAATCTTTGTTCGAAAGTTCCTTGAGCTTGCGGTAGCTGCGCGAGTGAAACACCAAGCGCTTGACCACGTCCTCGTGGCGGAACGGTTTTACGAGATAGTCTTTGGCTCCGCGCTGAAGGGCCTGGCGCACATTGGCCTCGACGTTGTGACCCGACATCACGATCACGTGCATGAATTGATGGCGCAGCGATTTCTCGCCCTTGATAAAGTCGATCAGGGAGAGCGCGCCCCCGTCGGGCAGCATCAGGTCGCCAAGAATAAAGCGCGGTTTGAAGGTGACGATTTCAGTACGCGCGTCTTTGCCGTCGGACACCACCCGCGCGTCGAAACCGCGCTCAATAATGTAGTCGCATAGACGGCGCGACAAAAGGTGGTCGTCGTCGGCGATCAATACGCGAATGCGCTCGTCCTGTTTCACAGCTACGTTATCGGCATTTTTCCAAGTCGAATTGAGCACCTGGACAAACGGCGGTAACGGCCGATGCAGTCCACATTCCGCGGCCTCCTAGGGGACTGTTCCGCACCGCGACTTCAGCACCTAGCTTGCACTGCGTCCTTGCCTAAGCGCGGTCTCTAAGAGACATCTCTAGCATGCGATTTCTGGCGTTTGAAGGCCTCGATGGATCGGGCAAATCCACTCTCATCCACGGCTTGAAAAAAGAATTCGAAAAGCGCGCGCTCACCTGCGTGCTCACGCGCGAACCCGGCGGTACTCCGCTCGGCGACGAGATCCGCGAGCTGCTCTTGCGCGTGAAAGGCGACACGCCCACTCCGCGCGCCGAGGCGCTGCTTTATCAGGCCGGCCGGGCTCAGCACGTTGAACAGTTGATCAAGCCTGCTTTGGAAGCAGGCAAATGGGTGTTGAGCGATCGTTTTGCGGCCAGCTCCGTCGCGTTCCAAGGCGGCGGGCGCGAAATCAGCCGAGCCGAAATCGATTGGCTCAATCAGTTTTCCACCGCCGACGTCCGCCCTGACCTCTACGTGCTACTGGACCTCACGACCGAAGAAAGCGCGCGGCGTTTGAACTCACGCGGCCAAGCGGCCGATCGCTTTGAAAAAGAAGCGCAAGATTTTCATCAGAAGGTGCGCAGGGCCTATTTGGATCTGGCGCAAGAACGCCCGGCGCAGTGGCTGGTGATTTCAGCCGCCGACAAACCGGAAGCGATATTGCAGACGGTGATCGAGGCTTTGGTGGAGCGCAAATGGCTGGATTGATTGAATCCGTGACCGGCCATCGCGCCACTTGGGATCAGTTGCTCTCGCAACTGCGCGGGGGGCGCCTGGCGCATGCGTTGGCCTTTATAGGACCTGGTGGAATTGGCAAGCGCAAAGTCGCCTGGGCGCTGGCGCAAGCTTTGGTTTGCGAGAGCGAAAGTGCAGCGTGTGGGCACTGCGGTCCGTGTAAGCGGGTCGCATCGCAGCAGAGCGAAAGTGTCTTGGCGATCGAACCCGCAGGCGGCTTGATCAAGCTCGAATCGGCGCAGCAGATATTGCAATTCCTCAATCTGCAGCGCCTCGGTCGGGCGCGGGTGGTGATACTCGACGGCGCCCAACTGCTCAACGCGCAAGCCGCCAACTCGTTGCTGAAAATTCTCGAAGAGCCGCCCGAGCAGACTTATTTTATTTTGCTTGCGTCTGAAATTTCGCAATTGCTGCCGACGTTGCGCTCACGTCTGCAAGTGGTGCGCTTCACGCCGCTCAGCGAGAGCGAACTGCAGCGCGTGAGCCCCGAGCCGGCGCCGGCCTGGATGCTGCGCTCAGCCCGTGGCAGCGCAGAACAGCTGGCCACGTTCCGCGACGCGCACAGCGAAGACCTGCGCGCCAGCGTACTCGGACTATTACGTGAATCTTTTGCCGGCCGCCGCGACGGTATTGCGCCTGTGCTCGAGCATTCCAAAGACCGCGACGCCGCCTTGGCGGCGATTCACATGCTGCAGCAGTTGCTGCGCGATTGGAATGTGCAAGGCGGCGGCGAACTCATTCATTCCGATCTGGGTAGTGAGCTGTCGAAGCTCCCGCAACCCCAGGCGGACCGACGTGCGGAATTGTGGCGAAGCGCATTTCAAATGGAACTGGACCTGGCCGCGCACGTGGACAAATCGCTGATCTACGAAAACTTCTTTTACCTGGCGCGCGCTTCAATATGAATTGGATCGACGTACACACTCACATCAACATGCTCGAAATGACGCCGGAGGAAGCCCTGGCTTCAGCCGACGCCAACCAAGTCGGCTCCATGATCACCATCGGCACCTGCCCGGATGATCTACCCGTGGTGTTGGGTCTAGCGCAAAAGTACGGACCGCGTGTAGCCTGCACGCTCGGCATCCACCCGCACGAAGCGGCACTGTTCACGCCTGAAATCGAAAAATACATTCGCGAAAACGCCGTCCGGCCTGAAGTCGTCGCCATTGGCGAAACCGGCCTCGACTATTACTACAACAACGCCCCACACGAAGTGCAACAAGCGGCATTCCGCGCGCAAATGAAGATCGCCGAAGATCTCAAGATGCCGGTTGAAATCCACACTCGCGATGCCGAGCCCGACACTATGCAGATTCTACAAGAGTTCAACGGCCGTGTGCGCGGACTCTTGCATTGCTTCACTGGCACCTGGGAGATGGCCAAGGCCGGTCTCGATTGCGGTTTCAATATTTCGATAAGTGGCGTGGTGACGTTCAAAAACGCGGAACCTTTGCGCGAAGTCGTGCGTAAAGTCCCGCTTGATCGCCTGCACGTCGAGACCGATGCCCCCTTTCTGGCACCCGTACCCCATCGCGGGAAAAAGAACCAGCCCGCGTGGGTTCTACACGTAGCTCAGCTGGTGGCCGAGCTCAAAGGCGTGACCATGCCCGAGCTGGCCCAAGCCACGCGCGCCAACGCGCAAAAGCTCTTCCCCAAATTCCAGCTGTAGCTGGACATTTCCGCCCGAAAACCCTAAGTTAGGCCGTCACTTACAAAGGGAGTTTCTCGCTATGGCGAAGGTTCGTGTCGGCATCAATGGGTTCGGCCGCATTGGCCGTTTGGTATTTCGCGCCGGTTTCAATGACGTCGAAATCGTCGGTGTAAATGACCTCGGCAATGTCGCCGGCGCCGCCCATTTACTGAAGTGGGACAGCACCCACGGCAAATATCCGGGCGAAGTCACCCACGACGAGAAAAACCTCATCGTCGACGGCAAAAAAATCCCGATGTCGGCGAGCAAAAATCCCGCCGAGATTCCGTGGAAAGCTTGGGGCGCGGACATCGTGCTCGAGTGCACGGGTGTGTTCAAAACCAAAGATGACTTCATGAAGCACGTCACCGGCGGCGCCAAGCGCGTGTTGGTCAGTGCTCCGGCCGATGGTGCGGACATCACGATGGTCTATGGGATCAACAACTCAAAATACGATCCCTCGCTTCATCATGTGATCAGCAACGCTTCGTGCACGACCAACTGTTTGGCTCCGGTCGCAAAAGTCTTGAATGACACATTTGGTATCGAGAGCGGTTTGATGACGACGATTCACTCCTACACCAACGATCAGCAAGTTTTGGATGCTGGACATAAAGATTTACGCCGCGCGCGCGCGGCCGCACTGAGCATGATTCCGACTTCGACTGGCGCGGCCAAAGCCGTGGGCATGGTGCTGCCGGAGCTCAAGGGCAAAATCGATGGCACTTCGATTCGTGTGCCGACGCCCAACGTTTCGCTGGTCGACCTCGTCTTCCGTTCCGTAAAGCCGGTAACCGTCGACGCAATCAATGACTCGTTGAAGAACGCCGCCCACGGTGCGTTCAAAGGAATCCTCGGCGTCGAAACCGAGCCGCTGGTCAGTGTCGACTTCAATGGCAATCCGCTCAGCTCGATCGTCGATTCGCAATGCACGATGGTGATGGGCACGAATCTGGCGAAAGTCTTCTCGTGGTACGACAACGAAATGGGCTTCTCTTGCCGCATGATCGACATGGCCAAATTTCTGGCGAGTAAAGGACTGTAGATGGCATCCAAGACGCTCGATGGGATCAAGTCGATCGAGGATTTCGCGCTCGAGGACAAGCGCCTTTTTTTGCGTCTGGATCTCAATGTTCCGCTCAATGAAAGAGGGCGGGTGAGCGATGACACGCGCATTCGCGCGGCACTGCCCACGATCCGCTACGCCATGGACAAAGGCGCCAAAATTATTCTGGCCAGCCACCTTGGCCGTCCCAAGGGACCCGAGGACCGCGAAAAATTTTCGCTCGAGCCGGTCGCGCATTATCTCAATGAAGTTCTAAAGAAAGAAATCGTCTTGGTCGAGGAACCGCGCGGCCACGCCACCAAAGCGCTGCTCGCGGGCCTTAAGCCCTCGCAAATCATCATGTTGGAGAATTTGCGCTTCGATCCCGGCGAAGAGAAAAACGATCGCGATTTCGCTCAAGCCCTAGCTTCGTTCACCGACATTTACATCAACGACGCTTTTGGCGCCTCTCATCGCGCTCACGCGAGCATCGTGGCACTGCCCGAACTAGTAGATAAAAAGGGCCTCGGTTTTTTAATGCGTAAAGAAATCGAAATGCTCGATACGGTGCGCTTGCATCCGCAGTCACCATTCCTCACCATTCTTGGTGGCGCCAAAGTGAGCGACAAGATCGACGTAATCGAAGTTTTGCTCGACCGGGTCGACACCATGATCATTGGCGGCGCGATGGCCTACACATTTTTGGCCGCGCAAAATCAGCCGACCGGCAAGAGCTTGGTTGAAAAAGACAAATTCAAATTCGCGGCGGAATTGCTGGAGCGGGCGAAGGCGCGCAAGAAACGCATCGTGCTTCCAGTCGACCACCGGGTGACCAAAGATATCAAAGACATCGAGTCACTCAAAGTCGCGACGGTGATTCCCGACGGTTGGATGGGCGTGGACATCGGCCCGCGCACCGAGGATCTCTTCGCGACCGAAATCGAGCGTGCCAAAACTATCTTTTGGAACGGACCCATGGGGGTTTTCGAAACACCAAAATTCAGCGCCGGCACATTCGCCGTGGCGAAGTTCATTACCCAAAGTGACGCCCTCAGTGTGGTGGGCGGCGGCGACTCGGCGGCGGCTGCGGAGTCTTCTGGCTTGGCGGAAAAGTTTTCGCATATTTCCACGGGTGGTGGAGCCAGCCTAGAGTATTTGCGTGGCGACCGGCTACCGGGTATCGAGGCATTGCGCCCGCGCAAACGCTCCGACTATACGGTGACCGACATCGTGGCCGAGGGTGAAAAGGAAGAAAAATGATCTGCGCTGGCAATTGGAAAATGAATATGAGTCCTGAGCAGGCCGTGGCCTTTGCCCGGGGGCTCAAAGCGGCAGTGCCGGCCGCATCCAAAGCCGATTTTGTGGTTTTGCCTCCGGCTTTGTTGGCTGCGCAAGTGGCGGCCGAGTTGAAGGGTAGCGGTGTCGCATGGGGCGCGCAGAACTGCTATTTCGAAAGCAAAGGCGCGTTTACCGGAGAAAACTCACCCCAGCTCTTGCAGGAGATGGGCGCTGGATACTGCTTGGTCGGTCATAGTGAGCGGCGCCATGTGTTTGGCGAAGCCGATGAAGTTTTGGGCAAAAAAGTTCCCGCATTGCAAGCGTTGGGTTTGACGCCGATCTTGTGTGTCGGTGAAACGTTGGACGACCGTAGATGGAACCGTACACAAGAAGTGATTACGCGGCAGCTGCGCGCCGGATTGAAAGCTGCAGACTCTACAAAAAAAATGTGGATTGCCTACGAGCCTGTGTGGGCAATCGGCACCGGACTGGTCGCTACCCCCGAGCAGGTAATGGATGCACACGGTCTGCTGCGTTCGGCTCTGCGCGAGTGGAGTGCAAACAGTGGCGGTGCGCTGCCAATCCTCTATGGCGGCAGCGTGAAATCGGACAACGCCGGCTCGCTCTGCGGACTTGCAAATGTGAATGGATTCTTGATCGGTGGCGCCAGCCTCGATCTGCAAGAGTTCCTCAAGATTCACGCCGTCTCACTGTCTCACGCCAATTAAAGTCTTTAACTTAGCGGATATCCGCCCGGTTTTGCGCGTCGTACCTCTCGACGGATGCAAAACCGTCTCAATCTGACCGTTTCAATTTCGAACGAATTCGCGCCAACTGGAATCTGTTTAACTCTCGCACGGCTGTAGATTCTTTTTTCTACTGACCTAAGGTTAACCATTGGGGAATCCGCAAAATGAATTTATGATTGAAACAGTTGCTAAAGCTGTACGTCTAAATCACACCACACGTTTCGCAAGTATTAGTCCTAATCGCGTTTGTTTATGGGGGTGGGGAATGATTAAGGCGTTCGGCCTATTTTTGACTATTATTGCCTGGGGCGCGGTCGCGCAAGCACAGGATAAATCTCCAGCGGGGCAAGCCCACTGGTTGCTCGAACGCCTCACCGGCGTTCACTGGCCCAAAGGCAATTCCGTCGAAACTCAGATGACCGCACGCCTCTCCGCCAATGATGCGCTGGGTGCCGCCGACTTGGCGACCAGCCAGCCGCAATTTCTCAACGTCACGGTAAAACTCATGGCACTCAAGATGTCGACCCGTGAAGAGACGGTTCGACTCATGCTCAACGACTTCGCCGCCATGTTCATAGGTGTCACTCGGGATCAAACCGATGCGCGCGAACTTCTCTACGGCAACTTCTATTATATGGGCGATCAATCCAAGACGCTCACCAACTTGCCGGTGCAACCGCTCGACTTGTTGAAAAACAACACGCACTTCGACACCATCGACAACGCAGGCCTAGATGCGGGTGCGGTTCTGACCCGGGTCGACGGGCAAAATATCGTGCTCAACGATCAAACCGGAAACATCAACACGGCTCCCAATCCCGACCCCGGTGGAGTTTTGACTCTGCATACCTGGATGGCCGCGCATGCCATTGCCGGCACCAATCGCCGCCTCGTCGAATATACTTTCCGTGAATTCATGTGCATTCCACTGGTCAACTGGGCGGACACGCTAGCTCCTGACGTGCGCGTCGGCCGGGATGTGGACCGTTTCCCAGGCGGCGACAATGCCCGGTATCAGACGACGTGTAAGGGTTGCCACTCACAGCAAGATGGATTCCGCGGCGCCTTTGCCAAGTGGGATTTCAGCACCAATGCCGGCATCGCGACCTACGCCACTTCGGGCGGCGTGAACGGCGCGCAACCCGCGGCGTCGAACGGGGTCATGCGCAAGATGAATGCGAACAACACGGTTTATCCCAGCGGCTTCGTCACCGTCGATGACAGCTGGCTCAACCATGCCAACCGCTCAGGCGGCGTGAATGCGGCGCTCTTTGGCTGGCGTGGGCGGGCTCCAGACGGCTCGGGCGGAAATGTCGGCGGCAACGGTGTGAACTCCTTCGGCCGCCTCGTCGCCAACTCTCAACGTTTCAGCCAATGTATGGTCCGTCACGTATTCGAGTCGGTGTGCAAACACGACCTAAGCGACGCGGATTCCTCGGCACTTTATACGAGCTTGGGTTCATCTTTTGAGGCCAATAAGTACAACTTGAAAAAGCTCTTTCAAATGGTCGCGATTCACCCAAAGTGCCGGATGTAGTGGGGAGCCATGAATATGAATAAATTAAATCTTAAAAAATCGATTCGTGTGGTGGCCGTGAGCGGATTTATGCTTTCGCTCGCCACCTTGATGTTCAACTGCGGCGGCAAACAGTTCAGATCCGCCGGCAATGACGAGACCAGCTCGGCCTCGGTCACGACGCCAGGTGCTTTCGATAAACCATCGTCGCCATACGCCCAGATGACGGCTGAGCAACAATTCAACTCGATGCTCAATGTGACCGGGCAAGCCGCCCCGAGCGGCACCATGAAGGCCGAATATATTTTGCGCCAAGGTTCATTGGCCGACAACGACAACCTTGCGGGCGTAACCGCTCCGCTGTTGATGGCATCGACCTCGCTGGCGGGGGAAGTGTGCAATGGTTTGCTGTCCAAAGAAAAAGCAATGGCTGCGGCTTCGCGCACCTTCTTTCAGCAGGTTGATTTCAACCAGACAATCGCCGCCAATTCTGCGGCTGGATACAGCGCTTCGGCCGAAGCACTGGCGCAGGCATTGTATGGACGCTCGCTCTCGGCCGAGGAACAGGCGATTCTGGTGGGGTTTTACACCGAGTTCAACGCCGACCTGACCGCGGCGCAAGCGGCTCAGCCGGCGCAGACGGGAGCCCTCTACCTGAGCTTATGCTCGGGTATGCTGGCTTCTTACGACTCGATGACGTACTAAACTAAATTAGTTTTGAAATTTCTGGGGGAAATATGGGAAGATTCACGAAAAAAGAAATGCCGATGTGGGCAAAGACCGGACACAGCAAGCCAACCTCGCGCCGCGAGTTTCTGGCGCACGGGCTTATTCCGTTTGCGGCTTCGGCTTTGGTGCCAGGCGCGCTTGGACTTTTGACCTACACACCGCGCGGCATGGCTGCCATGCTCGACTGCCCGGGCAGCTCCAGCACAATGGCTCCTTTCATTACTTTGAACCTCTCCGGTGGCGCGAGTCTCGCTTCGAACTTCTTGCCGCGCGATGCCGGTGGGCAACTATTGACTTCGTACGGAAAAATGGGCGGCGGCACTTCGGCCAATCTCACGACTATCAATGAATTCGGTGCCGACGCGTTTGTTAGCACCAGCCCCCTGTTGGCCGGTATCCGGGTCAATGCGACGGTCACGACTCTCGCCAATACGGCTTTCATCGGAGTGTGCGTGCAGTCGTCAGACGACAGCGCCAACAATAAATTCGATGCTTCGGGCATGGCCTTCAAGGCCGGTGCTCTCGGAGCATTGTTGCCCAATCTCGGAACGACCAGCTCCAGCACCGGTATCCGCCAAATGGCTTCGACCGTAAGCCCTCCGTCGCCCTTGGTGGTTGGAAGTTTCACCGATCTTTCCAACTCGATTGGTTACACGGCCGCTCTCAAAGCTCAGCTCACCCAACCGCAGCGAGTTTCGCTCACCAAATTGGTGGAAGGCCTAAGCACATCGCAGGCGCGCAAATTGGCGAGTATTAATTCGACCGCGCAGGTGCAAACGCTGGTGGAATGTGCCGGCATCAAGAACAATGGCTTGATCAATCAAGGCGCCGCCGTAGTCGATCCGTTGCAAAACTCCGCCGATCAGGGTGCGGCCGCCGCTGGAGTTTGGGGTATCAACTCCGGTACCTCGGCCAATTCACAAGCCCGGATTTTTGGCAGCATGGTTTACAATTCGCTCGCCGGCAAAGCCGGCACGGTCAATCTTGAGATGGGTGGCTACGACTACCACGACAACACCCGCACCACGGGTGATGGGCGCGACCGCAATGCCGGCGTGGTCATCGGCCAGATTTTGCAATCGGCGGCAGTGATGGGAAAATCCGTTTTCATCTATGTCACGTCCGACGGTTCAGTCGTCTCGAGCGACAGCGCCAATCCGGGTGCCGCTTGGTCCAGCGACCGCGGTGGCGCCGGCTCAGCTTTGATTTTCATGTATTCGCCAACCGCCCGCCCCACTACGTCCGGCATGCAGATCGGCAACTTCACGTCCGGCCAGGTCGCGGATCCGACCACGCCCGTAGGTTCGAGTCCAGAAATCGCGGCGCAAGCTGTCTTTGCCAATTATTTGCAGTTCAATAAAAAGCTGGGACTGTTTGGATCAATCACCAACAGCTCGGTGCTAAGAGACAGTGTCCTCACGGGGGTCGTGAAAGTTGCTTAAAAAGGCCGTACTTCTCACGTCACTAGCGGTCCTGCTACTGGGGTACCAGAACTGTTCGATGAACAGTCACATGGAGTACTCCTCGGCGACCTTCTTTTCGCTCGGCAGCAGCTGCGATGACATTACCAAGCAAGCGTTCGTCAAAACTTACTATCCCGTTTTACGCAACAAGTGCGTTTCGTGCCATGTGCCGGGAGGCAGCGGCAATGGCTTCTTTGCCAGCGCCGACGTGCAAGAGGCCGCTTCGGCGTTTGTCAGCAAGGGCCGCGCGCGCGTTGAACACAACTTCGTCAACGCTGGCCACCACCCGCCGTATACCGGCCCTGACAATCAGCCGACCATCGACGCCAACAAGCCGATCTGGGCCGCAGCGGACACGGCTTACAATTCCTGCATGACGTCTAAAGGTGGAACTTCTTACGTCGTGACCGCGGCCAAAAACACTCCGGCCATTTATAACGGCACAGCCGCAGCCAATGGTCCCTATACGCACGTCGAATGGGATTTGAACAGCGATGTAGCCGCCAGTCTTGCTGGGAAAATTCCCGCAACCGTCGGCATCGACATCCGGCGCGCGGTCATGGCCGGCTCCGTCGTGGGATATGAATTCCGCAATCCCACCGTACGCCTCAATAGTGCCGCCGCCGTTCCGGTGCAGCTTGTAGGATTGCGCCTCGTTTTGAACGACATTGTGCTGAATGACATGACCACGTTCTCGCTGCTCGATTTCACCGGCGATACAACCACCAACACGATCATGATGAGCGGTGGTGCTGGACTGGCTGCAGTCACTGTTGCCAATGCCGATACCTTTGGCCTGCGTTTTGACATGGTTAATGTCGGCGGTGCTTCCGTCGGTGGTCCCGCTCCAGCGCCGACACCGGCCCCTACACCTACACCTACGCCCGTGCCGACCGCCGTCAGCTTCACGCAACTGCAATCGACGGATGCCGTTCTCGGGGTCTTCCGCCGCTCATGTAACGGGTGTCACAACGCCGGCAACATGTCGGGTGGTTTCAACATTACCGACTACGCTTCCGCTAAGGGCCTCGCCTCCACGATCAATGCGCGGATGAACAATGCCGGCAATCCGATGCC
>JAYWAE010000238.1:0-4877 GCA_043782715.1 Pseudobdellovibrionaceae bacterium
GCCTTCAGCAGCTGACGCCGATGCCGGCGACGACGAAAACGTCAAAGTCAGTGATGTGAAAGACCCCGCGCTGCGCGCCCGTATCGAAGTGGCGCAAAAGCTCGTGCAACTTGGACTTAACGAACTGGCGCGCTGGGAACTTTGGGAAGTCGAGCGCCACACCCGTAACCGCCAGTACATGCGCATGTTGATTTCATCCTACGAAGGCATGGGCTCCTATCACCGTTCGGCCAGTATCGCGGAACTTGGCTTTGGCAAGGACCGCGATAGCGGCGGCCTCGATGGCGCCAAAGGCTTGTGGATGTCGATGTATCCGCAGGCTTTTAAAAACCAAGTGCTGGGAATGAGCAAACGCTTTTCAGTCGCGCCCGAATGGGTGTGGGCCATCATGCGTACAGAAAGTGTTTACAGGCCCGATGTCATTTCGCCGGTCGGCGCAAAAGGTCTGATGCAGCTGATGACGTTGACCGCGCGCAACCTGTTCAAAGTTTCCGGCGAGGCGCTGCCTGACAATCTCGATCTGCTCGATCCCGAGACCAACATTCGCCTGGGCGCCCAGTACCTGGCCCGCTTGGGGCAGAAGTTCAACGGCCAGCTGCCGCTCGTGGCCGCCGCTTACAACGCGGGGCCGCACCGGGTGGAAGGTTGGCTGGTCAGCTTTGGGCACCTCGAAACCGACGAGTTCGTGGAGCACATCCCGTTTCTCGAAACCCGCAACTATGTAAAAAAAGTCGTCCGCCACCACACTTTCTACCGCCGGCTGTACGCCAAAGACACCAAACCCGTGGAATATTTGGCCAAGAATTTGGGCGTTCCAATCCCCACGCGCGCGGCCACTCGCGAAAGCTGGGAATCTCTGTGAATCACTTGACTTAGCTAACCCCACGCGGCGAAAACCAGGGCACTCATTTACCTGGGAGTTAGCATGCGTCCAATGCGTTTCATCACGGCCCTATTTTGCCTAATTTTTACGCTCACTGGATGCACGAAGAAAAACGCCAAAATGGAGTACGGTCTCGACGTCAAAGAGACGATCCGGATCAATCTCCTGCAAGAGCCGCCGTCGCTGGATTGGAGCAAAGCCACCGACACGACCTCCGCGCTGGTGCTTTATCAAATCATGGACTGCTTGGTCGGCTACAACTTACAAGATCCCGAGCTTGCACTGGTCCCGGAGCTTGCGTCCGAGTGGGCTCCGAGCGACGGCGCTAAAGTTTGGACGTTCACGCTGCGCAAAGGTGCCAAGTGGACAGACGGCGTCGAATTCAGCGCCCAACACATCATCGACGGCTGGGAGCGCTTGCTCAATGCCAAAACCGCGAGCGAATACGCTTATCAGCTCTTCCCTATTAAGAACGCCAAGGCCTACAACTCCGGTAAGATCGCGGATTTCAAGGAAGTTGGCGTCGCGGTCAATGACAAGGGCCAGCTGGTTGTAACTTTGGAAAAGCCGATGGGTTATTTTCCGATGCTGCTTGCGCATCATTCGACGGCGCCGTTACGCAAGGACATCGTCGAAAAATTCGGCGACAAGTGGACCGATCCCGACAAGATTCAAACCATTGGCCCGTACAAGTTGAAAATTTGGGATCACGATAAAGCTGTGGTCATGGAACGCTATGAGAATTATTACGGCGAAAAGGCCAAGACCAAAAACATCATCGGCTACATGATCAATGAATACTCGACGGCGCTGAATCTTTTTGAAGGCGGCCGCTTGGATTTTCAGGAGACCGTTCCCTACAAGGAATTGCCGCGCTATCGCGGCAATCCCGGCCTGCACATCGTACCTTCGCTCAGCCTGTTTTACTTTGGCTTCAACGTGCGCAAGGCGCCGTTTAACAACGTGAAACTACGCAAAGCCTTCTCGCATGCCGTCGACCGCAAGCAGATCACCGACCTCTTGGCCGGCGGCCAGACGCCGCTTACCGCTTGGATTCCGACCGGAATGTTCGGCTATCAAAATGACATTGGCCTCAAGTTCGATCCCGAGCTGGCGCGCAAGCTGCTCGATGAAGCCGGCTACAAAGACCGCAGCAAGCTCCCCAAGATTTCCCTGTCCTTTAACACCAACGAAAACCACCAGCGCGTGGCCGAAAACGTTCAGGCCCAGTTCAAAAAGAACTTAGGTGTTGAAGTTCAGGTGACGAATGAGGAGTGGAAGGTTTATTTGAATCGCCTCAAGACCGACCCGACCCCGATCTTTCGCTTCGGCTGGCTCGCCGATTATCCCGATCCAGACAATTTCATGGCTCTAATGCTGAGCTACTCCGACAACAATAAGACGGGCTGGGCGAACAAAAAATACGATGCCATCGTCGAGGCTGCAGGCAGCACAGTCGACCGCGAAAAACGCCGTTCGATGTATGCCGACGCTCAGCGGATTTTGGCTGAAGAAGATGTGCCAGTCATCCCCGTCTACTCCGACGTGCGCCCGATTCTACTCTCGGAGCGCGTACAGAACTTTCCGCTCAATACGTTGAACCGTTGGGAGCTGAAAGGTGTGACGCTGAAGTGATCGGACGTATTTGGGGTTCATCTATCCTGGCGCTTTTCGCGCTCACGATCGGCATGAGTTTTTTCAACTATGAGATTCCCTCCGTGCTCTGGTGGTTGCTGGGCGGGCTTTGCTTTGTAGGGACTGCGGTCTTTACCTTCAATCGCGGCATGACGTTTTTCGTGCTCAAGCGCTTGGTCGAAACCATCTTCGTAGTTTGGGTCATTGCGACTTTGACGTTCTTGATGATGCGCATTTTGCCCGGTGGCCCGTTTGATTCTGAAAAGGCGCTGCCTGCCGAAATTATGGCGAATTTGGCGCGTAAGTATCATCTCAGCGATAGTTTGTTTAAACAGTACTGCGATTACATTTGGGGACTGTTGCATTTGGACTTTGGCGTCTCTTATAAATACATCGGCCGTGATATCAGCTCGATCATCGCGGAAAGTTTGCCCAATTCCATTCAGCTCGGCGTTTATGCGCTGGTCGTCTCCTACGTGCTCGGCATCACTATGGGCGTGGTAGCGGGCTGGAAGCGCGGGTCGTGGCTCGACTTTAGCGCAATGTTTTTAGCTATTAGTGGAGTTTCACTGCCCAGTTTTTTGATGGCGCCCATATTCATCATTGTTTTCTCCTACTGGCTCGGTTGGTTTGAGCCGGCGCTTTGGGAGGGCCCCACTTACTATGTGTTGCCCATGATCGTGCTGGGAATCCGGCCGGCTGCCGTCATCGCGCGTCTCACGCGCGCCAGTGTACTGGACGTCATTCACTCCGATTACATTCGCACGGCCAAAGCCAAAGGTCTTGGCATGCGCGCGATCTTGTTCAAACACGTATTGCGCAATTCGCTGATCCCCGTGCTGACGCTCTCGGGCCCGTTGGCCGCGGCGATCCTCACCGGCTCATTCGTTATCGAGCAAATCTTCGCGGTGCCCGGCATCGCCAAACACTTGGTATTGAGTGTGACCAATCGCGATTATCCGTTGATTCTCGGCACCACGCTTTTGTTTTCGGCACTGTTGGTGGTCGCCAATTTGGTCACTGATATTTTGATTGCGGTGGTCGATCCTCGGGTGAAGATGCAATGAGGACCGAAGAAGGACGCAGCCTTCAGGCCGAAGCCTGGAGCAAACTGAAGAAGAATAAAATCGCCGTCGGCTCCACCGTGCTCATCTCCATTATTTGTGGCGTCGCACTCCTGGCGCCCTGGTTGGCACCTTTTCCGTTCGACGAGCAGTTTCTCGACAAAGTTCTAATCGCCCCGAATGGCGAGCATTGGTTGGGAACTGACTCTCTTGGCCGCGACATGCTCTCGCGCCTAATCTATGGCGCGCGCGTGTCGATGGCCGTCGGAATTATCACCGCGTTCGTATCTTTGATTATCGGCACGGTCTATGGCTCCGTAGCCGGCTGGTTTGGCGGCCATGTGGACAGCGGCATGATGCGCTTGGTGGATATTCTCGACTCCATTCCTTCTTTGGTGCTGTTGATTTTGGTCAAATTGGTTTTCGATTCGTTCGACATCATTCCCTATCCCGAGCTAAAAGCTTTGACCGGAATGCTCTTGGCCCTTTCGCTCGTCAGCTGGGTTTCGCTGGCGAGGGTCGTGCGCGGCCAAGTCTTGCAGGTCAAACAGATGGCCTACGTCGAAGCTGCGCGCTCCATGGGCGCCAGCAGTCTGCGCATCGTCGGCCAGCACATTTTGCCCAACATCGTAGGGCCGGTGATCGTGTTGCTGACCTTTCAAATTCCTTCAAATATTCTAGCGGAAAGTTTTTTGAGCTTTCTCGGCCTTGGGTTGCAGCCGCCGTTTTCGAGTTGGGGAGTGCTGGCCAACGACGGTTGGCGCTCGCTGAAATCTTATCCGCATCTGATGATTTCCCCTGGCGTCGCCATTTTCGCAGCCATGTTGGCGTTCAATCTGCTTGGCGATGGCCTACGCGACGCCTTCGATCCCCAGTTACGCGGCCGCAGTTAAGTGGAGTTACCTCAGTTCGAAATCGTCAAGACCCGTACCGGCGCGGTTTCCATCCGCGACAATGTTTCACAAGAAATCATGCACAATCCAGTTGGACCGTGGTTGGAAGCCAACTCTCTCTACATAGAGCAGTCAGGGCTGGCGCGGCGTTTGTGCGAAGATCTCGACCGTGAAATAGTGGTCTACGATGTAGGATTGGGAGCGGCGGCCAATGCGTTGGCCACTCTGCACTGCGCGCAAGCGATCCGCAAGCGGCGCCCGCTGCGTTTGATCAGTTTTGAACGCAACTTGGATCTGCTGCGTTTTGCCCTTGAAAATGCGGCTCAGTTTGCGCACTTCACCGGTTTTGAGGCTGCGATAAAATCGCTGCTGGAAAATGGCATTTGGCAGCAGGAGGGCCTA
>JAYWAE010000239.1:0-12881 GCA_043782715.1 Pseudobdellovibrionaceae bacterium
CCGTTGCGGAAGAAGCGCATATCCTCAGGCGTGAGCGCGCCCATCTCCACCAGCCGTTGCAGGCGCTCGTCGCGCCCGAGTTTAGAGAAACCCTGGAAGAGCTCCGTGTACTTTTCAGTGTCCGATTCAGGAGGGGTCAGTTGGTTGTCCACTGCCACACCTTTTTCTTTTGCATGTCCATGACATTGGCGGATCCCGTGCAGAACATGGCCGTTTTCAATTCAAATTCCAAGAGGGACATTTTGCCGAGGAGCTCTTCCTCACCCAATAGCGCCGCTTGCAATATCGGCTGGGCGAAACCCACCGTGCGTGCGCCCATGGCCAGCAGCTTTGCGGCATCCAGGCCTGAGCGCACTCCGCCCGAGGCCCAAATTTCATAATCCTCTTTCACGCTCAGCGCACTTCTCATACTTTCGGCAGTCGAGATGCCCCAAGCCTTGAGAGTCTCGGCAGCGGCACTTTGCACGTCACCCGGCTTCGCGCGTTCGCCCTCGATACGTCCCCAATGCGTTCCACCGAGGCCGCTCACGTCGACTGCGGCAATTCCGGTGCCACATAGACGGCGCAAAGTCGCCAATGAGAACCCGCAACCTGTTTCTTTGACCACGACAGGCACAGGCAGCTTAGCCGCCAGTTTCTCCAAGGCTTTGAGCCCACCCTTGAAGCGCGGTGTCCCCTCAGGCTGCAGGCACTCCTGCAAAGCATTGAGGTGGATGATCATGGCTTCCGCCTCGAGCGCATCCACCAGGCGTTCGATATCCGCTGTTTTTGTTTGAATCAGTTGGGTAATTCCAAGGTTGCCGAGCAGCGCGACTTTGGGAACGGTCCGGCGAATCTTCTTCCACTCGGCCGATGCGCTGGCGTCGCCAATTTCCCGGCGCTGCGAACCCACGCCCATGCGCCAGCCCTTCTCGCTGCAAGCTCGCGCCAAACGCAGATTCAAATTAGGCGAGGCCGCATGTCCCGCGGTCATGGAACTAATCAAGAATGGTGTGGGAATTTTGCGGCCCAACGACTTTAGCGACAAGGTGACTTCAGAAAAATCGAGATCCGGCAATGCCTCATGAATCAGACGCACACCTTGCAAACCCGAAAGCCCTGAGGCTTGGTTCTTCTCGCTCAGCGCAAGGCGAATGTGATCCACCTTGCGGCTCTCGAATTGCGGAACGGGTTCTATGTCGCGGTCTAGAGTTGAGGCCACTGCGGGTCCTCTTTTTCTACGCGGTCGCGGACGGGACGACTGTCTTCACCAGCGAGGCAAACGCCGCGGCGTCACGGATAGCCATATCCGAGAGCACCTTACGGTCGAGTTCAATGCCAGCCGTTTTCAGTCCGTGCATGAACGCCGAGTAGCTCACGCCGCTGAGGCGGGCGCCGGCATTGATGCGCTGGATCCAGAGCGCGCGCATTTCACGCTTTTTGGTACGGCGATCGCGGTACTCATAAGCGAGCGCGCGATCGACTTTTTCACGGGCATGAATGAAGGCGCGGCTATTGGCGGAAACAAATCCGCTGGCGCGCTTGAGCAATCTTTTATGACGACGACGAGTTACGACTCCACCTTTTACACGCATGGCTCTATTCCTTTACGGCAGAATGCAACGAGTGATTTGGTACTCGTTGGCTGAGTGAACGTAGGCTTCGCCACCAAGATGGCGCTTACGCTTGGATGATTTGTTGGACAACAAGTGGCGCATGCGCGCTTGTCCGCGTTTGATCTTTCCTTTGCCCGTCACGCGAAAGCGTTTCTTGGCCCCGGAATGGGTCTTTTGTTTCACTTTTTCTCCCTATATGGGAGATCGTCTCGGTCGATCTCTTTACCGACGCGGGCGGCACGATCGTTTGATCAAGTGCACTTTGATGCCTCACGTAGCATTAATAATCCATTGGATTTACTGACTTTGACGGACTTTGGCAAGAACCCATTTTCAATGCAAAGGGATATTGGGCATCGCCGAAAAGGGACAGGCTTCACTAGGCTTAGTCGTACAGCTTTCGGGCAATTTGGAGTTCGCCGGAACGAACTGAATTACATTTCCGGCTTCATCGACCGTTGCGGCTCTAAAGTAATAGATGATCCCATTGGATAAACCCTCGAACTCATTGGATCTGAACACCCTGCCGGTACTGTTCAACACCATGTCGAAGGTTTTTGTCGCCGTATCATAGCCCGCCGCTAAAACGCTGGTTTCAGAGGCAAAAACTCGAAACCCAGCGGCTCGTGCGCCGTAGCTGAGGCGCGGAAAGACGCCCGCCCCGGTGATGTTTTCAACAAAAACCACCCCTTCGCCGCCAAAAGGCAGAAATCCCGAAATCGCATCCCGTGAGGGCTCTCCATACATATCAAACAGCTCTGCACCAGGATTGACCAATCTGAACGTCGCCGTTACCGAAGGTTCTTCGGACCCCAAAATGCCGTCCTTGTTGCCGTCGATACTGATGCTCACGGCAAGTTGATGGACCCCAGCCCCCAGCTGCGCGCAGTCGGAGTTTCCAAGGGCCGCACAAACGGAGGACCAAGTGAAGTCGACGAATTCGCCCCTATTCGCGACTGACACCGGCGTTAAGACTGTCTTACCCGTTGGTGTAAAGGCGACGGCCACCGCATCGCCGATGAGCTGCTTGTCCTTTTTTAAGTTCACTCGCAGAACCAAACCGCCGTGTATGCGAGCCTTATTGCAAGCGCAAAAGCCCATGTGATTGCAGGCCGTGACCTTGCTTGAGCAGCTGTTGCAAGTATGGGAATTGTCGACGCTCTGGGCGCAATCACCACCGGCCATGCCGCCGGCGATGGTGACTTTATGTTTAGAGGTGGAAATTAGGGCTGAAGAAGCTCCCGAGACACTCAAGATCTCGAGCGACGGTTTGCCATTGGCCGAAAGTGCTACGGTCGCCCCTAAAATGAGCGCGAACTTCACCCCTATATGACCCAAAAGCATAATCATCCCCCTGGAGAATTATGCTCGACTTCAGGTGCGACTGAGTCAAACGCTTACTTTTATTTAATCGTCACGATCAGGTATCTGGTTCCTTCTCGTCGCCGTGATCGACCGCTTGCGCGGGGGCCTCGGGCTTAGCGTGCTTTTTGAGATACTCTTTCACCTTTATGGGATCGGGCGCGAGCATCAGGAAGGCCTGTTTACCTTCGACCTTCGGAGGCGATTCGACCAGCGCCACGTCCATTAGCATATCCATAACCCGGCGGAGCGTGGCCATGCCGTACTCTTGGTGCGCGAGTTCGCGGCCCATGAAGCGCAAGTTCACCTTCACCTTGTCGCCTTCGAGAATGAATCTACGGGCGTGGCGGACTTTGACGTCGATGTCGTGATCATCCGTGCGCGGACGCACTTGGATCTCTTTGACCGTGATGACGGTCTGTTTTTTCTTGGCTTCTTTTTCTTTGCGTTTGTTCTCGTACTTGTACTTGCCGTAATCCATGATTTTGCAAGTCGGAGGTGTCGCCGTGGGCGCAATCTCGATCAAGTCGAGCCCGCGCGATTCGGCCAGCGCGAGAGCTTCGCGCGGCGGCATCACGCCGACCATCGTTCCATTTTCATCGATCAAGCGGATCTGTGGCGCGTAAATCTCGCCATTGACCCTTAATCCGTCGTCACGTTTTCCGCCTTTGCGATATTTATCGCCGCCGCCGAAACTGCCACGTGAGCCGCCGCCTGTACCGCCGCCTCCACCTGGGGGTGGACCTCTAAATGGACGAATGTTTTGCCTCCTGGTTCATGTTTTTTGGCGCCACCTGAAAAACACTTTCAAGTTTGCGCTCTTGGATCTCGCTCAAAACCTTTTGTAAGAACTCTTGCGTGTCGATCGACTCGACCACTTGGCCGCTCTTCAAGCGCACCGAAATCTTGCCGCTCTCCAGCTCTTTGTCGCCGAGAATCAGCATGTAGGGGATCTTTTGCAGCTGCGCTTCGCGAATCTTGTACCCGAGCTTTTCGCCCCGCTCATCATTCAACGTGCGTAGGCCCGCGGCCTTAAACAGGCTTTCAAGAGTGCGCGCATACTCATGCTGACGATCGGTCACAGTCAAAAGCGCGACTTGTACCGGGCTCATCCACACCGGCAAATGCCCGGCCGTGTGTTCGAGGTAAACGCCGATAAAGCGTTCGAGTGAACCGAGGATCGCACGATGAAGCATGATGGGCCGATGTGCGACGTTGTCCTCGCCGAAGTACTCGAGCTTGAAAGCATCGGGCAAGTTCGGATCGACCTGCAAGGTCCCGAGCTGCCAAGGACGTTTGACCGCGTCGACGAACATGATGTCAAGTTTGGGACCGTAAAACGCGCCGTCCCCGGGATTGATTTTGAACGGCAATCCGAGCGCAGTTAGTGCATCGCTTAATGCGCCTTCGGCTTTGTCCCAGTACGCATCAGTGCCCATACGCTTTTCGGGCCGCGTGGACAGGTAGATGATGTACTCGTCCATGCCGAGCGTTTTGTAAACTTCCGCGAGCATGGTCATGAAGCTTTTGATCTCAGTCTGCAGCTGATCCATGCGGCAGAAAATATGAGCATCGTCTTGGCAGAAGGTGCGTACGCGCGTGAGACCGTGCATGACTCCGCTGCGCTCGTAGCGATGCAAGCGGCCGAAGTCGGCGATTCGCCACGGCAGATCGCGATAAGATTTGCGTTCGGCATGATAGAGCAAGCAATGGCCCGGGCAGTTCATCGGCTTCAAGCCGAAGTCGCGCTCATCCACTTTGCTGAAGTACATGTTCTCGCGGTAATTGGCGTAGTGACCCGAAGTGTGGAACAAGTCGACGTCGTAAATCTGCGGCGTGATCACTTCATGGTAATCGTACTTCGCATACTTCTCGCGCATCAGCCCAAGGAGTTCGTTGTAAACCACGGCACCCTTGGGCGCGAAGAAGGGGCTGCCCGGAGCGAGATGGTTGAAATAAAAGAGTCCGAGTTCCTTGCCGAGTTTGCGGTGATCGCGCTTCTTGGCTTCTTCGAGATTGTGCAGATGCTGTTCGAGATCTTTTTTGTCGTTGAAAGCCGTGGCGTACACGCGCTGAAGTTGCGGATTTTTTTCATCTCCGCGCCAGTAGCTGCCGGCTAAGCTTAAAACTTTAACGGCTTTGATTTGCCCGACGCGCTGAACGTGAGGGCCGCGGCACAAATCAAACCAGTTACCCTGATGGTAAATGCCGACCGTGGTTTGGCCCTTGGCGGCCAAGTCGCGGATGATTTCCGCCTTGAAGCGCTCGCCCATTTTTTCGAACGTGTCGATGGCCTTTTGGATCGGCCAGTCCTCGCGCCGCACTTCTTCGTTGCGCGCCAGTAGCTCGTTCATTTTCTTTTCGATCTTCTCCAGATCCTCGGGCGTGAAGGCACGTGGGCTGTCGAAATCATAGTAAAAACCATTTTCAATGACCGGACCGATCGTCACTTTGACGTCGGGCCAAAGTTCTTGCACGGCTTGCGCCATCACGTGGGCCGCCGAATGGCGAACCACATCCAGGGCTTCGGGATCCTTGATGGTCACGATTTTAAGCTTGCTGCCATCTTTTAATTTGAAACGCAGATCGACGACTTCACTGCCGCCGTCGACTTTCCCACCAAGGGTGTCCTTGGCGAGACGCGGACCAATCGAGGCCGCGACCTCGAGCACAGTGGGCTCATGGTCAAAGGTCTTCTCGGAACTGTCGGGAAGGACAATACGGACGGACGACATAGGTTACAGTGTGATCACGGTAGAAGAAAGGGAAGCGTTGGATTGAGTAAGCATTGAACTCATTGGATTCACGTTTAGGCCCTCAGATGCTCCAAGTCAATACCTTACCCTAAAATCAGGGGTTTGCAACGGCCCCAGGGGATCCCGGCCTTTGTCCCAGTTCGAAAGGGGATGAAACAGTGGCTAAAAATCATAGGCCAAATCCGTACGGGCGAAGAATTTCTCGAGCCAGAGTCTCTTCGCCTGAACTTGCGGCGCCACCCATTGGGTGTCGAAGTCATAGAGCGTTGCGCCGCCTGCTCCCAGGATAAAATAGGAAAAAGGCAGGGCGGCCTTTTTTAGCGAGTGAATCATCGACGCCTCGGCGAAATCCTCCATTGGATCTCTGGCCGAATAGGAGGTCAGCAAACCCGACTTACTCAACTCGCTGTAAACATCCGGTATATTTGCCGGCGCAATCGTCTTGGTGCAACTGTAGTAACACATCTGACTAAGCCAAGGATAAAGCGCCACCCATTCGGGCGGTGGATCATCGCTATTGAGTTTGTAAGTGACCGACGTTCCCCAACTGAGCGCGGTAAACGAATCCGCGGGGCTGGTGCAGTTGGCCACGCCAGCCGCTTTGTCGGCTTTGCAGTCTTCGACGTTGGCTTTATTGAGAAAGTCGATCAGGTGGCCGACTTCGTGAACAAAGACCGTAGCCAGCAGCGAATCCGAACCGCCGACCCTCTCATGCATGTTTGGGCCGAGAGGTGAGGTGGTGTAGTCGGGATCATTCATTTTACTCAAGCCGAAGTTGAGCTGCTCTTTCCAACTCCAAATGTCGTGATTGGGATTGCTGCCGAGCAAGACATCCAGGCGTACGCCAATCATCGTTCCGATTGGCTTGTGATTGGCGTCGCGGAGTTCGGAGGCATAGCCGATGCTGAAGAGATGGGTGTGCACCCGCACCTGCTTCACGTGACAGAGCACGAGCAGATGAAACGGCGGCAAAACCCGCAGCAAATCCGGGAAGAGCTTCATCATCTCGGGAGTAATTCGGCTCGGATCGCAATCCGCAGGGTTGTTAGAACCGCCCATGCCGTTGTCGGTCAGGCACGTCACTTGGCGCAGGTGATCCATGCAGTCGGCGATCGGATCGGCGCTTAGTGGCCGTAGGTTTTCCGTATGTGGAAGCGCAGCGATTTGCACTTGCGTGAGAGTCGTAATGAAATGATCCGCGCCCGAATTCAGCGTCTGTGCCTGGGCGAAGACCGACATCGTCAGCCAGAAAACCAGTCCAATTGATTTCATGAAAAAAGCGTAAACGCCGTATTAAATTCCGGCAACACTAGCGCACCGCGCCTATCAAGTTACAAAGTGATCACTGGATTTATGTAACGATAGCGATCCGAAAAAGGCGGTACTTGCCTTTTTCGCAGCTTAAGATGCGTTCAGATTTATGGCCGCTAATACTTAATATACCACGTGGTGATGGAGCGACTCGTGAATGCGCGGATCGTTGACCGGTACGATTGGGTGCTGGCCCAAAAATCGTGTGACGGTAAACAAGAAGGCGCCGCCGAATCCTGCCCAGATCAACAATTCAGGAAGGCCGAGGAAGACTTCATCTTGGCTCAAGTTCGGATAAATCAGCCAATGCAGATCGATGTACTGCATGAATAAAATCAAAATCGCCACTGCACCAAGCGTAGTCGGATTGCGCTTCGCCCGGCGCGAGAGCAACGCCAAGAATGGAACCACGAACTTGAACAAAAGCAACGCGGCCGACATGTACATCCAAGCACCCGACACGCGCGGCAAGAAGAAGACAGTTTCTTCCGGCAAATTGGCGTACCAAATCAGCATGTACTGCGAGTAGGCGATGTAGGCCCAGAACACGGTGAAGGCGAACATGAACTTGCCCAGATCGTGCATGTGATTTTCATCGACATAGCCCGTAAGCAGGCCACGGTTACGGCAATGCTGAATCAAGAGAATCATCGCCGCCATCGTCGATTGAAACAATCCGCCAAACAGGTACACGCCGTAAATCGTGCTGAACCAATGCGGCTGCAAGCTCATCAACAAATCCACGCCGAAGAGCGAGAATGAAAGCGCGAAGGTCAGCAAAAACGCAATCGACCACGGCACCGTCTTGGTGGTCAGTGCCTCTTCGCCAGTTTTGTCCTGGCGCAGTGAGAAGCCGACGAGTTTGTTGGCGAAAAACAACCAAAGCCCGAAGAAAAGCACCAGGCGTATGACGAAAAACGTTGGGTTCAAGTAGCCCGACTTATGTTGCAAGAGTTCGTCGCTGGCGACCTTGGCTTTGTCGAACCACTCCCAAAGATGGTGAGCGCCGAACAATAGACCGAGCGCGCCGACAAAGGCGACTGGCAAGTAGGCGGTGAACGATTCGCAAAAGCGGCGCACGTTCACGCTCCAGCCGGCTTTGGTCAGATGCTGAAGGCTGGTGAAGAAAAGTCCGCCGATCGCGATGATGAAGAAATACATGTAACCAGTCAGGTACGCAAACCACGCACGATCCGGGTTTTTCATCAACGTAACGGCAAAACCGATTACGCCGAGAAACATCATGACCACCGCAAGCGTTTTCACCTTCGGAGAAACCGGCAGTGGTCCGGGCATCACTCGTTTTGTAATTTCAGCCATCGTCGTCCCCGTCTATTGCTTGGCTTGCTTTTGCAAGCTGCGCACGTAATTGACCACCGCCCAGCGGCGGTTGGCATCGGTAATTTGGCTCATGTAACTGCCCATCACGCCTTTGCCGGCGGTGATGGCGTGGTAAATACGGCCATCGCTATAAGCCAGAGCTTCGGCACTCTGCAGATTGCGCGGCTTGACCGCCATTTTGACGGACACGGGACCATCGCCCCGGCCGTTATTTCCATGGCAAACCTGGCAGTAAATTTCGTACGTCTTCTGTCCCAAAGTCAGCGTTTCCGCCGACATGTTCCCGGCGATGGGGTTGGGCTGTTTTTCGCCGCCCGCGGGGTCATTCGCAAAAGGGTACGGCGGATGGCCGCGTGAGACCGTGCCCTCAGGGGGCACGCGCATCTGCACTTGATCGCCTTGGCTAGGAACCCAGTCCTGCGATTTCACCGATTCTTGATCCATCATGTTGGTCACGAGTTCGATATTGGTTTGATTGGGGCCACCGTTACAGGCCGCGAAAATCAGCAAAGATCCGGCGAGAAGAATTAAACGCTGCATTTAAAACTCCGTCCGTTTTACTTCTACGGCGCCGAGATCTTTGAGCATCTTTTCGACCGAGGCCTGATTGTAGCCGGCGTCGTCTTCGGGAATGAATAAACCGAAGCGATGACTCGAGAGCGTAGGATCGATCACCGGCGGATCGACTTGCGGCAGTCCGCAGAGCACCAGTAAGGCGCCCACCGAGCTCAAAGCCGCGAACAAAATCGTACATTCGAACATGACCGGCACGAACGCCGGGAGCGACCACATCGGCTTACCACCGATAATCAACGGCCAATTGACCGAAGACGCCCACCACGTGAACCAGGTTCCGAAAGTAAACCCGGTCAAACCAAAGGTCAGCGTGACCCATGGAATATAGGACATCGGAATGTCCATGGCTTCGTCGATCCCGTGCAGCGGAAAAGGCGAGATGGCTTCGAATTTCTTAAAGCCGCTCTCGCGCACTTTACGTGCGGCATTGACTAGGGCGTGTTCATCATCCCAAATACCCGCCGTACCCCGTTTCGAAGCCGGTCTAGCTAGTGCAATGACTTTCTCAATGATGTCCATGGCTGTCCCCCTCGTGGCCGACGCCCAAAACCGTTTTGACTTCGACGATCGAGACCGCCGGCATCACGCGGATGTAGATCAAGAACAAGGTGAAGAACAAACCGAAGCTACCGAATAAGGCCCCGAAATCGTACATCGTCGGAATCCACATGCCCCAGTTTGAGGGCAGGAAGTCGCGGTGGAGCGAAGTGACCGTGATCACGAAACGCTCGAACCACATACCGATGTTCACAAAAATCGAGATCACGAACATCCAGGGGATATTGCGGCGGAAATAACGGAACCAGAAGAGCTGCGGAATGACGACGTTACAGGTCACCATGATCCAATACGACCAGCCGTACGGGCCGAACGCGCGGTTCAAGAAGATAAACTGCTCGTACTCCACGCCCGAGTACCAGGCGATGAAGAACTCCGAACCGTAGGCGTAACCCACCATCAGACCGGTGGTCATGATGATCTTGTTCATCGCCTCCATGTGATCGAGCGTGATGTAGTCTTTGAAGACCGGCACGATTTCGCGCACGATCGACATCAGCGTCACCACCATCGCAAAGCCTGAGAAAATGGCGCCGGCGACGAAGTAAGGCGGAAAAATCGTGGTGTGCCATCCCGGCAAAGTCGCGACCGCGAAGTCGAAACTCACGATCGAGTGAACGGACAAAACCAGCGGCGTCGAGAGACCGCAGAGCAACATGTACACCATTTCATAGTGATTCCAGTTGCGGGCGGTTCCGCGCCAGCCCAAAGAGGCCGCGCCGTAAATGCGTTTGCGCCACTTGTTTTGCGCGCGATCGCGAATGGTTGCCAAATCCGGAACCATACCGATGTACCAGAACACAGCCGACACGGTCGCGTAAGTCGAGACGGCAAAGACGTCCCAAACCAGCGGTGAACGGAAGTTCACCCACAGCGGCCCCCGTTGGTTCGGGTATGGCAACAGCCAGTAACCCAGCCAGGGACGGCCCGTGTGCAAGATCGGGAACACGCCCGCGGTCATGACCGCGAATACGGTCATCGCCTCGGAAGTACGCGCGATCGACGTCCGCCATTTTTGCCGGAAAAGAAATAGAACTGCGGAAATCAAAGTGCCGGCGTGACCGATACCGATCCAGAATACGAACGTGATGATGTCCGTCCCCCACCCGACTGGGTGGTTGACCCCCATCATGCCCATACCGAACCACACGATCATCCCTTGCGCGAGCAAGAAGATGAGCAGCAGAAACTGCGCGCCCGCAAGGCCGGCGAAGTAGGTCGGCCCGGGAGGCGACTCGACCAAGCTGCAGATATCGTCCGTGACCGTCTCGTAGTCTTTATGCCCGAGAACGAGAGGATTACGCCGCATCATACGCGTGCTCCCTGACCCGAAGTAGAGTCGGCCGGGTTCGCGGCCTCTTTATGCTTAGTCTCGTGATGAGCGGGCGGGCCGCCTTTCAGCTCAGATGCGTTGCGCACCCTCACCTGGTAACGGACTGCCGGCTTGGTGTTGAGCTCTTCGAGTAGAGTGTAGCTCTGTGGCGCGGAGAATTCTTTCGCCACCATGCTCGACGGATCGTTGAGATCGCCGAAAACAATGGCGCCCGTCGGGCACGACTGTTGACAGGCGGTCTTAATGTCCCCGTCTTTCAACTGGCGCTCTTGCAACTTGGCCTGCGACTTGGTGAAGCGGATGCGATGGATGCAGAACGTGCACTTCTCCATCACACCCCGGAAGCGCTGAGTGACTTCCGGATTCAAAGCCAAATTCAGCGGCTCTTTGACGCCGGTGTAGTTGAACCAGTTGAAGCGGCGCACTTTGTAGGGGCAGTTGTTGGAGCAATACCGCGTGCCGACGCAGCGGTTGTAGATCATGTCGTTGGTTCCTTCGTCCGAGTGAACCGTCGCGGCCACTGGGCACACGGTTTCGCACGGGGCATTGTCACAATGCATGCACGGCAAAGGTTGATTTACCACGCCGGGATCCTCAGGCGTACCGGTGTAGTAGCGGTCGATGCGAATCCAGTGCATTTCGCGGCCCTGAATCACGTACCTTTTGCCGACGCTGGGAATATTATTTTCGCTTTGGCAGGCGATCACACATGCACCGCAACCCGTACAGGTGTTGAGGTCGATGGTCATGCCCCATTTGTTACCCTTGTAGGCGTGCTCACTCCACATGGTGGTGAGCTTGTGGCGATGCACATTGCCGCCGGGATTTTTGATATGTTGTTGCAAGGTCTCTTCGACCACGATTTGGCGGCCTTCCATCGAGTGATGGTCCTGCGTGCAGGCGAAATCATATTTGCCTGCGAGCACCGTCACTTCCACTGGCATTCCGGCGGTGACTTTGTCTTCGCCATTCCAACCCGCAAGCTGGAAGGCATTGACGCCGACACCGTCGGCGACTTTGCCTGCGCCTTTGCGGCCGTAACCGACCGCCAAGCCCACCACGCCATCGGCTTGGCCGGGCTGAATATGCGCCGCCACTTCGAGGTGCTGATCACCGGTGCTCAATTTGACCATTTGGCCCTCTTTGAGCTTCAACTGCTTCGCATCTTTGGGTGAAAACGAAGCGTAATTGTCCCAACAGATCTTGCTGACCGGGTCGGGGAATTCTTGCAGCCAAGGTACGTTGGCCAAAGAGCCGTTGCCGAGACCTACGGTCGCGTAGAGCGCCAATTCAAAACCGGATTTGGGAGCCGACGACTTGACGTTGTTCAGTGCCGATGCGCCGGCGAATTTACCAGCCGTTTCGGCGTGGGCACCGGGGATGACGCCGGATTGTAAAATGTCGATCCAGAATTCTTCGAAACCTTTGCCGCCCTTGTGGAAGTTCGCCTTCCAATGGTCGCGTACATAAGCGTACCAAGATTCAGCCACCTTGCCCTTGCTCTTGCCGGCTGCTGACATCCATTTGAGCAGGCTGTCTTGAAAAGCGCGAGTGTCGTAGAGCGGGCGAATCGTCGGCTGCTGAATGCACACCGCAGAGCCAGACTGCACATCGCCCCAGCTTTCCATCGGATGGTTGTCGGTGGCGATAAAATCCGCCATGCGCGCGGTCTCGTCGGCGCGATCACTGGTCGAGATGATCATGGACGCCTTCGCTAAGGATTCTTGAAATTTCGCGCCCGGGGGCAGCGAGTAGAGCGGATTGCAGCCATGAATAACTAGGGTCGAAACCTCACCGGCATTGAGCGCCTTGGTCAGTTCGCCGATCCCCTTGCCGTTCATCTCGTGACTGAACTGCATCGTCTTGCCGTCGTTGTCGAGAACGGAGTTGAGAAAGTTTGCCGCGGCTGCGATTGAAGCGGCATTGTCCGTGCCGGCATTGATTCCGCTGGCCAAGATGAGCGACTGGCCGCGATTTTTCCACAGCTCGTCTGCGATCTCACCGAGATTGATGCTCATCTCGCCCGCGCTCTTGGCAAAGCCCGAGAGA
>JAYWAE010000240.1:0-4856 GCA_043782715.1 Pseudobdellovibrionaceae bacterium
CATCGTCATGTGAATTGAGGTTTTGGCTCCATTCAGAGCCGCGACAACTTCTTCCACTTTGCCGGTTGCACTGGGCGTAAAAAACAGCGGACGTTCAGCATCTAAGCTGCCCGCGACTGATCCGAATCCCCCGAGTAAGATTGCAAGTGCTGATAGGCGCAGTGCGTAGGACTTCATGGTTTTCCCCTCCAAGTAGTCTAAGTTATGCAAAAAGTACTATGGGTAGTGGTTAGGGCAAAGCCAAGAATCGGTCTGACGCGCAAATATTTCAGCTTACTTAAAAGCGGGGCATGCTGCGTCGGATGCGAAACAGTTTTGTGTGTCCTGATGAAAGCGATTCAAAGTCGAGCGGTAATTGGGCATAACGCTGTCGCTCACCATTGGATCGCGGATTGTAAGGAACATATCGACGTCGGCACGCGGGCGTTGGTCTTCGGGCAAAGTTTTTACCTGATTCGCGTAGTCCAAAGCTTCACGGCTCGAGTCATCCGCCGCCGCGATTTCGCTACGGACGAACTTCAGTACTGTTTCGTCCAAATGTTGATCCAATGTGGAGCTGTAGGGCAAAATCAATCTGCCGCGATTGGCCGTTGATCGGGATAAAAAGTAAAGGCCACCTACGTCGGACATCTTCTGGCGCAAAATAAATTTCGCTTCTTGCGGCGGTTTGTCCTTCTCGACCGCGTAGCCAAACTCCTCGCGCAACAGGAGTTTAAGCGGAAAATCAAAGATGCCCCAAAGGTCGCTGATGGCGCCGTCCCTGTTTTTTTCCACCATGATTCCAACGTACGTCGACTGGCTGAACTTTTCTTTGAAGCTCAACATCTCGTACAGCGACCGCTCCTCCGGAGAAATCGACATGGCTTTTAGAAGTTCTGCGTGTAACTTAAGGACCGCCGCTGGAGAAAAGTCCGTGCTCTTCCCCTCGAGCATCCGCTCTAGCCGGGAAAGTACGGCCAAATTATGCTCGTAGTAACGGCTGGGGACGAAGTAGCCATGGACTTTGGTGGACCAATTGTTAAAAAGAGAATTGGTGGCGGAAGTGTTGAAAACGACTTTGAGGCCGGTGTTCACAAACTCCTCTTCGGAGTTTATGTAGGGAATGAAGTATGCGGGCTGATTGGCTTTTCCATGGCCGTGGTCCGAGTAGATAAGATCGGTATCAAAATTCAAGGCTGGGCCATAGTCGATCATCAGATGTGGCGCGATTGCGGGCAGCGTGCCTTCGTCCGTCACCAATCCCTTGGTCAGGAACGAGGCCATGCGCAGAATGTAATTCACCTGCGAGTAGGTATAGCCGTCGGAAGAAATACGGTCATAGCCGGCGAAGCCACTGGGCAGTCCGGAAAACTGAATACGCGCCAGAATTTTCTGGCGCTCGCTGGGGTCCAATGGCCCTTGGCGCATGCGCGTGATGTCGCGGTACACTTGGCGCAGGTAAGCTTTTTCCATGGAAATGGTTTTGAGCTGCACCTCTTGATCGCGGGCGATCATCTTGTACGAACATTTGCCGATGTCATTGTACCAGCCGCGCGCCCGGGTCAGGACTTCCGTTTGCTTGGCTTTGAGGCTGGCGATCACCCGGCGTGAAGCGAGGGTTTTGGCCGCGACAGTGGCTTCGCTAGCTCCTGTTTTGCGCAGGTAATCGGTGTAGGCGACGATGAGCGCTTCGCCGGTGCGGATCTGGGTGGTGAGTTCCAACCGGGCATCTTCTACGGTTTCCGCGAACTCGCTATCGAAGAACATAACGCCGTTTTTGTTCCCGCCTGAGTGCACCTGTAACATCGTGAGCTCGAGCAGCGAGCCGTAGTAGGGCGACAGTGAGAGTTCACCGACATAGAATTTGCGCGGAATAAATTGCGGCTTCTCGGTGAATTCAAGGCATGCCTCGTGAAGGCGTGGAAGGGTGTCATCTTGGCTGAGCATTGCCAGCACGTCATGAATATGCGAATTGATATTGCTCACGGTGCGCACGCTGATACGACGGATGGTGTCCGCGATGAAGAAGTCCTGGTCAATGCCATAAATTTCGAAAGTATTCGTGCGCAGGGCGAAGTCGAACGCGTGCAAAATTTGAAAGCTGTTGAGCGGATTCTTTTCTTCCGAATAGGGAAAGAGCGGAGGGACGTGGCCAGTAAATAAAACCGACATCAAGTCACCGCTATCAAAAAAATCGAGCGATCCCAGGTGTGCAACTTCGAATTTTTCTTGCGACAACATGTGCAAGAGGACCATCGTCTGCGGATAGGTTGAAGCCATCAAAATGGATTTTTCGGAAGAGTTGAACAGGTCCATGAGCTGCGCCGCCTCCATCGTCTCAGCCGGGCGTTTGCCGGCGGCGAGTTGGCTGAAACTGCGCAAGGGTTGGATCTGGGCGCGGAAGTAGCTCCAAATGCGGGCTACGCCAATGCTATGTTCGGTCACGTAGGAGAGCTTGGATTTAATTTCGACTTCACTGTGGAAAACGTTTTTAGCGGCTTCTGCACTGGTGTAGACAGCCAAAGCGAACTGCAGACGAAAAAATCCCTCGACCGCGTGGCGCAAATCCACGGCGGATTTTTTAGTCGAGCCGAAAAGCTGGGCGCCCGCCTGCGGGGAAATTCGGCCGAGATAAACGGAATCGATAATATAAGTGAGCTCATCGAGATGCTCGGTGAAGCGGGCGCCGATGAGGTCCGGATGATACATTTTTTTACCCTGTAGCATTCGCTGCTGGGCCATGTATCCATCCGGCGCTTGCTCGCGGCGCTCAATCAATTTTTTGAGTCCGGGATGCAGGCTGCCGTCAGCCGCATAGAGGTAATTGGCGCGCCCAAAGGTTTCGAGCATGGCCTCGACGGTTGAAGAATCCAGGCCGCTGGCCGTGTTATGAATGTCGAACTCCACCATTTCCCAGGCGTTGATGGAGTCGAGAAAGCGGCGGGCCGCCAATGGATCGGCGGTCTTGTCTTGCAGCTGCTGCATTGCGGTGACCAGCAGATGGCGCTCGCTCGTGACCGCCTCGGCTTCGCTTGCGGAGAGACCGGCGTGCGGGGCGTTTTCGAGCATGAAGATCATGTCGCCGTCCCATAGCCGGTTCTTCATTTCTAAAGCAAATAACAAAAGTTTAAATTGAGTCGCCGTGTTGCTTTTTGCTAGTAGCTTCACCACTTCCGCAGAAGTGCCGGCCTGCTTGAGGTAGCGCACACCCGTGCACGAATCGCGATAAGTGCCGCAATCTTTGGTTAGCGCGGATTGATAAAGCGAAAGCACAGCTGAGAATTCCGGGAGCCGGCGTTGCTCAGGCGTCGTATGCAGGATCAAATCGTTGAGCATGATGAGTTCGTTGAGCACAGGGCGATTTCCCATGGACTTGGGATCGGTCACGCGCTTGAGTTCGAGCACGCGCTGGGCGAACGGTAGAAGCACGCTGGGTACGGGGTTGGCGCTCGAGCTGAATTGAGTTTTCACGTCAGCGGCCGCGCTGCCCGGTGATATCCGCTCGGATTCGTCGGCATTGGCGGGCTGTTCGACGGGCGCCTTGAGCGCGCGCTCTTGCTTTTGATAAGGCTCGCCCTTTTCCGTGCAGCCGGAGGCAAGAATCATCAAACTGAAGAGCGCTGCCAATAACTTCATTACATCCCTCTAGAACGAGTAGCCAATATTGAGGCGAACGAGCCTCCGGTAGCGGTCAAGGTACCATAAACTAAAATCGCCATTTTCGGTGAAGCCGCCATTTTCATAGGTGAGGCTCACAGTCGTTTTGTCCCACGACCGTCCAAGGCCAATCGTGTTGGTGTAGTTGTAAGACAGAAAACCGTCGAGATAGCGGGTCATTTTGATGCCGAAATTGTAAAACGCTTTGTAGGTTTTCAAAAACCGGATCGAGTTGGAAAAGCCATAGATGTAAAAGTAGTCCGGATTCGAGCCGCCCTCGCTGTCGTAGGGAAAGCTGTTGATCAAATTGCTAAAGCTCAGCGTGTGCGACATCGTGTACATTTTGGAGAAGAGCTTGAAAGTCACGCCTGTGTAGGCGCCCGCGATTCCCTTGTAGCCTTCAATGCGGCTGGGTTCGTCCCACAAAGGCTCCACGCTGACGCCGAATGTCCAGTTGTGGCGCCCAAAGAACGGCCGGCCGTACTCCAAACCTAAGGCAGTGCTCGGATTGACGGTCTCGGCGTAGGTCTCTTGCTTGTCTTTATCGATTTTACCGTCGACAAAAACGGCGCTAACACCCAGGTCGACGGCGGCGCTCCAATGCTCGGAGAGATTGTGTCCAAAGCTAAGCCCGAGGGCATTGTTCCACGCTCGGGGCGTGCGGGTGTCCGCAAAATCGGAACCGAATCCATAGCGGAACGAAACCGGCCAATCGTTCGTGGCTTCGTGCAATTCTTTGTCCGCGCGGAGACGCAATGTCTGCGCGCCAGCAGTCGTCAGACTGCAGGTTGCCATTAGGCAGCCCAACCAAAATAAGAATTGGCGTAGGCTCACGATCATTTGACCTTCAACTCTTTATTTGTGCCATAGAAATCGCCGGTGCGTTGGATCAGATCGTTGATCAGAATGTCATGGTCACGAATCCGCTGAGTATCGACCAAATTTTTGGAGCCCGGAACATACCAGCTGGGGGCGATGCCATTCTCCATGTAGAAGGGTCGCGCCAATGCCGGATTGAGCGAAACTGCATCAGGAAGGCTCGACTCTTGGCGGCTCAAGTAGGTATAGAGTTCACCCACGCGCGCGATGCGATTGTGAATGCGATCGCCATAGTGGACTTTCACGCTGGCCGCTACGGTGTGGGTATTCGGGTCTCCCTTGACCGTCGAGGGTTTGAACACGAAGGCCTGCAGGGAGTTGAACTGCTGGGCAAAGTGAAC
>JAYWAE010000241.1:0-1818 GCA_043782715.1 Pseudobdellovibrionaceae bacterium
CACCCTCGATGGTGTAAGATATCTCGCTACCTCGATATATGGTTTCAAAAAGCTTTGCATGGGCTTGTTGAATGTTGTTGCGGCCACTGCCCTGGCCGCCGAGAATATGGATAAAGTCCGCGTCCTCGGCAAAGTGGCTTGCAAATTTACTAGCATCCGCGGCGTTCCAAGCCGACTGCAAGTTCATCACCAAGTTGTCGAATTCAAAGGTTGTCGACTTCATGCTGCAAGCTCCTGCAGGCTAAACTCCGTATTGTAACGGGCGTTAAGATTCTTCAATGCGTTCTTGTCGGCGGGTGGCCACGCCTTGGCGGTGTTTAGCATCTCAAAGAGTTCAATAAAATAACCATCCATAGAAGGGTCAGTGAACCCAATCAGCATTCGGAACGGTTCCTTTGCAGGATTTCTCCAGGTATGGTCGGTGTTCCGCGGGATCTCGATGAAAGCGCCGGGACCCAGTAAGCGTGTCGAGCTGTCAACGGTACACTCGATTTGACCTTCCAGCACCCAGAACCATTCTGCACAATGGGTATGGCGATGGGCTTCGACCGCGCCAAAATCGCCAGGGCCACGATAGTCTAAAAGTGTGTGGTCTGAGCCGCGATGTTGACCAGCCAGGAGTTCGACATCGACACCAAATGCAGAAAGGCGATGTCTCCCGACAGAAGCGCCAGAGAGTTTTGAGTTCAAATTCATAGTTTATCCTTTCGTTTTGTATTCAGATTACATTTCATGTCACCACTTACTGACAGTCATTTTTAATGTCAATATGTACTGACATTAATTTCTGAGGACGACATGAAAGAAAGCAAAGAGCCATCGAGGACCTACCGTCAGAATGTAAGAGCTGAAGCCGCACACGAAACGGCAGCAGCTATCCTCAAAGCGGCCCGCGAGCTAACAAATGAAAAATGGTTGGATCAGCTCACTCTGGACGATGTTGCTGAAAGAGCTGGCGTGGCGGTGCGCACAGTATTTCGCCGGTTTGGCACGCGCGACGAACTCATCACCGCAATGGCAGACAAATATAGGACAGATCTGGAAAGCGGAGATCGGAAGCCACCCCCAGCCGGTGAAATCAAGCAGGCCATTGCCATGCTAGTAGATAGCTATGAGCGGGAGGGCGCTTATAATTTGCGAGGCCTGGCCCAAGAGTCGCGGTGGCCGTTCATCCAAGAGATGTACAACCACGCTCGCGCCCGGCACCGTCGCTTTGTGCAGCAGGTTTTCGCGCGTGAACTAGACGGCCTCTCCAATAACATCAAACAACAGCGAACTGCGCAGCTGGAAATTGCGACTTGGATGACCACGTGGAAATATTTCCGGATCGATTTGTCGTTTAGCAAAAATAAAACAGAAGCAGCCTTGCTTGATCTGGTCGAGGCCATCATCAATCGCGGCTAGTCTGAAACTCAGTGTCGAAACTTGAACCGATTACTTACTTGGCAGGCACTGAACCGTCCGTCGCTGCGCTTTGACACGCAACTACAAACATGTCTTGCATAAATCCATGGGACGATCCGTTCGAGCTACCGAAAACGCCATCGCAGAAATTTTACCCGCGATCTCACCAACTGAATGTCAGAACTACTTCACAAACGCCGGATATGCCTCAAACTAAGATGATCAGAGTCTAGGGCCTGAGACGAAGTGGGACGTATAGGAAGTCACGGGTCACGGAAGAATAGATCATCGGCAGACTGCGACAGGACATTTCCCGCGGTATGTTTTTGATCATGACGTCAGAAGAGCTGGCCCCTTCGCGCCGAACGAGAAAGTGCCCACGTACCTATATTGATATGCCTTCGCCCAGGGATA
>JAYWAE010000242.1:0-12851 GCA_043782715.1 Pseudobdellovibrionaceae bacterium
ATTTGGCGTGAAGTCCGCATCATGATGCTCAGGCCCGGGATACGTAAAAGTGTACTTTTGGCCAAAATACGAATGCCCGAAATACGCGAGAGTAAAATAAACACGTCTAGATGGGAGCGATGATTGGAAACAAGTAAAACTCCCCGGCCGGCGGCATCGGGCATCTGGATGTGAATGTCGCCTTTGAACCAGGGTTGGACGTGCATCAATATCCAAATTCCGTCACGCATAATACGGTCCTGCATGCCCGCGAGACGGGGAAACGCAAGCGAAAGCATGTACATCGGAAAGTACGCAAGCACCTGAAAAGTCAGGCCGATCACGCCAATCGTGAGCAGGAAAAATATCATCCAAATCTGAGCATGAATTTTGACTAGCGCGGCCATTGAGGCTACATCTTAGGCCCTCCTTATGGAATTTGCAAAGCACTTGGCTCTCGTTACAGGAAGCTCTTCGGGTATTGGCCGCGCGGTCGCGCTTCGCCTTGCCCGCGAGGGTTACATGGTTTTGGTTCATTTCAACAAAAACGAAAAAGGTGCCGCGGAAACCAGCGCAGCCATTACTTCCGCGGGCGGCCGGGCCCAGCTTCTGCGTTTTGATTCGCAAAACAAAGATGAGATCGAAAAAAATCTCACCGAAGCCCTCGCCGCTCATCCCGATCTACGCCTCGATGTTTTGATCAACAACGCAGGCATCGCCAAAGACAACCTCTGCGGCCTGATGTCCGACGAAGCCTTTGACGGCGTGATGAAGACCAATGTCTACGGGCCGTTTTATCTGATGCGCTTTTGCGTGCGCAAAATGCTGCGCCAACGGGCAGGTGTCATCGTCAACATGTCCTCGCTCGCCGGCCAAACCGGCAATCCTGGCCAGATCAATTACGCGGCTTCAAAAGCCGCGCTGATTGCGATGACTAAATCTTTGGCCATGGAAGTCGGTTCGCGCGGCGTGCGCGTCAATGCCGTAGCGCCTGGGCTCATCGAAACTGAAATGATCAGCGAAATTCCGCATCTCGAAGAACTGAAGAAGCGCATCCCCCTCGGCCGCGTCGGCACCGCCGATGAAGTCGCAGGCACGGTCGCGTTTCTCTGCTCAAAAGATGCCGGCTACATCACCGGCGCCACCATCAGCGTGAATGGCGGGCTCTTCCCCGCATGAACAAACGCGAAGTCGTCATCATCGGCAGCGGGATCTCGGCGCTGACGACCGCACTTTTGCTGTGCAAAAAGGGCAAGCAGGTCACCGTGCTCGAACAGTACATGAAGCCCGGCGGCTACATGCACAGCTTCAAACGCCACGATGAAATTTTCGACACGGGCGCGCATTACGTCGGCGCCATGGGGCCCAGGCAGCCGTTTCGCGTGCTGCTCGAGTACCTTGGCGTTTTCGACGACAGCCTGTTCACCCCGCTCGACAAAAACGGTTTTGATTTGCTGCATTTCCCTGAGGGGACCGTTACCTTCGCCAATGGCTACGCCAATGTGATTTCCGAATTGAAGTCGATTTTTCCCACCGAGCATTCGGCGATTGTGCGTTATTTCGAGTTGATCAAAAAGACTTCGAATTGCTTCCCCACCTACCGCTACAACGACCGATCCGATATGACCTTTCCGCCTGAAGCGCTCGACCTGTCACTCAAGCAAATCGTCGAAGGTTTGACCTCGAACGAACGCCTGCAGAGCGTGTTCTACGCCTACTGCTCGCTCCACGGCGTCGACGCCGCCGATGTCGCGTTCGGTTTCCACGCCATCGTGACGGATTCGCTGATCGAAGGTGCGTACGGCATGAATAGCGGCGACAATTTGACCAAGGCCTTCGTCAGCGCCATTCAAGCGCATGGCGGTGAGGTGCTGACTCGCCACAAAGTGACGGCGCTGGCCGTCGGCGACGACCGCAACATTCACAAAATCAGCGTGCAAAACGGCCAGGAGTACAGCGCCGACTGGGTGATTTCGAGTATTCACCCCAAAGCCACTCTGCGCCTGCTCTCACGGCAAGATATTTTCCCGCCGGTTTTTCGCGAACGCATGGCGAGCATGAGGGAGAGCACGGGCATTTTCGGTCATTACGCCGTTTGTGACCGGCCACCTGTGCCCTCACCTGCGCAGAACCACTATTTTTTCCGCTCTAGCGATCCGCGCGACATGTTCCGCGCCACCAATCCCGGTGAGAAACCTCCAGTGGTGTTTTTGACCAGCCCAAAGCGCATTTGGTCCGCGAGCGACGACGGCTATCCCGTCAGTTTGCATGCGCCCACTCCTTTTGAATGGTTTGCCCCGTGGGCCGGCGATCAATATGGCCGCCGCTCACAAGGCTATAGGGATCTCAAGTCTTCGATCAGTCAGGCGGTTTGGTCGGCAGTGGACGATCACATGCCCGGCATGCAGGAACACGTTCGCCATTCCCTCACCTCGACACCGCTGACGCATTTGCATTTCAACGGCAGTGAAGAAGGTTCGAGTTACGGGATTTATCACTCCATGCAGAACACCGGCGCGCGTGCGCTCGGGCCACGCACGAAAGTATTAAATCTACTGCTTACGGGACAAAATTGCCTTTTTCCCGGCCTACTCGGCGCCGCCACCAGCGGGCTACGCACCAGCGGCCACATTGTCGGTATCAAACCGACGCTCGAACAGCTCAAGGCAATGGGATGCGGCCAGGGAGAATATTCATGAGAGTTTTTATCACCGGAATGGGCGCGCTCAGCTCGCTCGGCAATGACGTCGAATCCATGTTCGACGGCCTCAAGCAAGGCAAGAGTGGAATTCGTGCCTACCCGGAATGGCAGCAGTACAACGGCTTGCACTGCCACCTCGGTGCCCCGGTACCGGAATATGACATCATGAAAATTCCGCGCACGGTACGTCGGAGCATGTCGCGCATGTCGGAAATGGCTTCGCTCGCGACTTTCCAAGCCTTGGCACAAGCCGACCTGCAGCCTGGCGCCGGGCTTAATTCACCGCGCGTTTTGCTGATGATGGGCTCTACCACCGGCAGTCCGCATGCGCTTGAAACTTACTTCCGCAAAATGTTTGAAAAGGGCGGCCCCGAAGGCCAGCTCTCGACCACGTTTTTCAAAGTCATGAACCACAGCGTGGCTGCCAATGTCGCCGCCGCGATTGAGTTTAACGGCGCACTGCTCTCACCCTCGAGTGCCTGCTCGACGTCGACCCAAGCCATGATCACGGGCTGGGAGTTGATCAAGTCTGGCATGTACGACATCGTCATCGCCGGCGGGGCCGACGAACTCCATTACATGAGCGCCGCGATTTTCGATATCGTGCAGGCGGCTTCGCGTGGTTACAATGACCGGCCCAACGAAGCCTCGCGCCCCTTCGACAAAAAGCGCGACGGCTTGGTCGTATCGGAAGGTTCGGGTGTGGTGGTTTTGGAAAGTGAACGCTCCGTGAATGAACGGCGCGCACGGCCCTTGGCTGAAGTTCTCGGCGGTGCCTACCTCTGTGACGGAACCCATATGAGCCAGTCAAGCGCGGGCACCATGATGAACGTCATGCGCGAGTGCATGAGTCGCGCCGGCATCAGCGCCGAGTCGGTCGGCTACGTCAATGCGCACGCCACGGCGACGATCCATGGCGACATTGAAGAGGCCAAAGCCATCTCCGGAATCTTTGGTTCCGATGTTCCGGTAAGCAGTCTAAAAGGCCATCTGGGCCACTCACTCGCGGCCTGCGGCACCTTGGAAGTCATCGCCGGCATTAAGATGATGCAGGAAAAAATCTTAATTCCGACCCGCAACCTGACTGAAATAGCTGAGGAATGCGGTGGAGTTCGCCTCCTCCAAGAGCCCCTATCGGTGGGGATAAATACCTTCCTTTCCAATAATTTTGCATTTGGTGGAATGAATACTTGTTTGCTAGTATCAGCGGCCAATTAACAGTTTGCCGCAGCAGAACGCGAGGCCCGTGCCATGACTCCGACCGCAGATGTCATTCAGCAAGTGAACAAGCTCATGAAAACTGGCTTTGAAATTTCCGAGGACAAATTGGTACCGACCGCCACGCTAGCCGGTGACTTGGGCTTGGACAGCCTCGATGCCGTCGACATGCTTGTTTATATCGAAGAAACTTTGGGCGTGAAGGTCGAAGGCGAACGCCTTGCTTCGGTTAAAACCTTGCAAGATGTCTATATGTTGGCGAGCGAATCGATGCCGGTTCAGCCGGCGCTTCAGGTGTAAAGCCGGAGCGTCGCGAGACCGTTCTTGGCGGAAGTGTCTTTCCACTCCACCAGCCACTCTGTCTCGCTCTCCTGCTGCCACTCGATGCGAACGTTTTGCCCGGGAGTGATCGGGCTCAGAAATTTCGCCATCGCGATCGACTTCAACTGCAGGTCGGTTTGGGTGAAAAAACCGAGAAGCGCCGTGGACGCATCGACGATGCCGACCGCGGGAAAGATAGGATTCTGCGGAAAATGGCCGTTGAAGTAAGGCAAATCGCCGGGAACCGTCCACATCACAGAGTGAATTGCTCCGTTTGTTTCACGCTGTCCGTGCAAAATTTCGGCGAATACTTTTTTGGGCTCAATCATGGAGCCTACCGTAGCGAAAATCGCGCGCGAGTGAAAGCATAATATGGCTTGGATTCGCTCGTACTCTTGCGAGAGCGCGGCCGGTTCAGGCGTCGATAGCCTTTGGCAGGCGCTGCGCCAGGGCCGCGATGTTTCACAGCTGTTTGTTGCGCAGTCTCAAATTGCACAAGCGGGTTCCAGTGAATTGCGCGCCTGCTTGTTCCAAGGCCTGCGCCCGGATACTTCGCGCGCGCTCCTCGGTGAAAAAATGCACACCGCATTTCTCCCCGTTGCCGCGGACCTGCGCCAGGAGCGGCCGTTCGGCGTCATTTTCGCCAGCACCAAGGGTATGCTCAACGACTTCGTCTGGCAGGAAAACGCCGCCGACGTACAGCTGGATCCGCTGACACCGTTGCTCGAGGATTTCTTACAGCGCACGGGTTTACAGCCCGTGCGCCGGTTGGTGGTGAGCAACGCTTGCTCCAGTGCGCTCGCGGCGATGGCGCTGTCGGAGCGCTGGTTGAAGCAAGGGCTCGAGCAAGTTTTGATCGTCGCGGCTGATGCCGTGACGCCATTTGTGCTCAAAGGTTTTCAATCGCTCAATTTGATTTCAGCGAGTGGTATCCGTCCGTTCTCTGGCGATCGCAGCGGGTTTTATCTGGGTGAAGCGGCCGCGTGCCTACTGCTCGAGGGCACTCGCACGCAAAATTCCCTTCGACTTCGGCCCGTGGGGCTGGATGGCGAAGGCTCGGCCGTCACCCGCCCGTCGGTTTCGGGCGACAGCGTGGTGCGCGCGGCGCTTAATATTCCGCGCCTGCGAGAGTCGCCGCCGGATGTGGTCATTGCGCATGGCACCGGCACGGTCATCAACGACGAAACCGAAGATCTTGCCTTCACTCGCCTATTTGGAGAACTGCAGCAGCCACCCCTAATTACGGGGACGAAGTGGTGCACCGGCCACACTCTTGCGGTCAGCGGCGCGCTCGACACGATCGCCGCCTGTGAAGCCCTGCGCCGGCAGGAGCTTTTTCATCTCGCCCGAACTGCGGCTGCCGATGCGAAGTTTCGCGGTCACTACGCCGTTCAGGGCTCCGCTCTTCCCAGCCGGGTTGAGCGCGTGATGATTTCCTCACTGGGTTTTGGCGGGTTGCATGCCAGTGCGCTGATCGAGAGGTCGCCGTGACCGGGCTCTGTTGGTATCGCGAAGAGATTGAATACCCGGCTAAGGCTGAACCCGAATGGAGCTCGCTGGTCGAGCGCTGGTATCAGCTCGACACCCCGGCCTATGTTTTGGCGGAAACGTATTGGCGTCTGCGGGATAAACTCAGCGCCAGACCTGAGTGGTTGTTGCTCGCCAGCCCAGGCGCATCCAATCTGACCGATGCGCAATTCGCCGCCAGCGGCGCTTCCAGCCCAGCTAAATTCGTGCACACGCTGCCGAATATTCGCAGCGCCTCGCTGCTGCAGGTGATGCGTTGGTCGGGCAAAGTCCTATGCCTGCAAAATGACCCGTCTTCCTTGCTCACGGCCTTGCACGAAGCCGTTTGGCTGGCGGAGGAAGGCCGCGTTTGGATCGCCTCCGTTCAAGGGCGAGGAAATCAGTTTACGGGACAGCTTTTGACTCTTAGCAGCAACAGTTCAGGCTGCGCTTTAAAAATCGACAAAAATGGCTCTGCCACTAGGTTCACCGGTATTGGTCATGATAAAGATTTACTCCTTTGGATCAACGGCAATGCGGGGACTGAACGGCCATTTGTGGGCCCCGGTTTTACGCTTGCCAGGGTAAGTGGGTAGAACAGGAGCAGCGCTTTGAGCGGGCAACAGATCTTAGACGGACATAGTCTTAGCGTCGCGCATTTGCAAAACATGGCCTTCCTGCGTGACCCCGTAGGTGAGATTGAAATTCCCAAGGAGAGTTTGCAGCGGGTGGAGCGCTCGCGCAGCGCGCTTTTAAAATTTCTCGAAATGCGCGTGCCGATTTACGGTGTGACCACCGGCTTTGGCGACAGCGGCAATCGCACCGTTTCACCGCATCAAAGTGAACAGCTGCAGGAAAACTTAGTGGCCTATCTCTTATGCGGGACCGGTCCAGTCTTGGCGCCGGAAGTCGCGCGCGCCATTTTAACCGTGCGTTTGAACTCGATGTGCCGCGGGCTCTCGGGCGTTTCTGTCGAGTTGATCGAGCGCATGAAGATGTATCTGCAAAATGATTGGCTGCCAGTCATTCCGCGCGAAGGTTCGCTCGGTGCCAGCGGCGACTTAATTCCACTCGCCTACCTGGCGCAGGTGATCCAAGGCCAAGGCGAAGTGTACTGCGAAGGCAAAATCCGCAAGGTCACGGAGCTGCTATCGGAGCGTGGAGTCGAACCTTATAAATTGAAAGCCAAAGAAGGTTTGGCTTTAGTCAACGGCACGTCGGCAATGGCCGGGCTCTTCGCAGTGAATCTGAATCATGCCCGCTACTTGCTGGATCTTTTGTGCATGAACACCGCTTGGTTGACGTTGGCCCTTCAGGGCCGCACCGAGGCCTTCGGTACTTTGGTGAATGAAAAGGCCAAAGAGAGCCGTGGCCAGCGCTGGGTGGCCAAACAGGTGCGCACGCTGCTCGAAGAAGAAAATTACCGCTCCATTCCGCTCGGCCAAATCAATATCGCCGGCCGGCGCACGCAAGATTGGGTGCAAGATCGCTATTCACTGCGCTGTGTTCCGCAAATCGCGGGTCCTATTTATGAGACGTTGCAATTGCTCGACGGTTGGCTGCAAGAGGAGATCAACAGTGCCTCGGACAATCCGCTGATCGGCACCGATCCGCGCTCGGCTGACGAGTTGGCCAATGGCGGAAATTTCTATGGCGGCTATTTGAGCCAAGGAATGGACTACTTGAAAATTTCGTTGGCTCATATCGCCGACACGGTGGATCGGCAAGTGGCTTACATCATCGACGACAAATCGAATCGCGGGCTGCCGACCAATCTGGTTTCGAAACATCTGCCCGACGACGAACGCAATTTGCACCATGGGCTGAAAGGGCTGCACCAATCGGTTTCGGCCATGACATCCGAGATCTTGCAACGTTCAGTTCCGGGCGGTATTTTTTCGCGCTCGGCAGAATCGCATAATCAAGACAAAGTCTCGCTCGGAATGAGCGCGGCTGTTCAATGCAGTGAGATGATTGAGCCGCTCTTCACCACCATGACCATGCATTCCGCGATTTTAGCGCAGGCCTTGGATCTGCGCGGCGTGCACCTCACCGGTAGTCAGTCGCGCGCGCAATATGAACGCGTACGCCGGCACTTTCCGTTCATTGAAAAAGATCAGCCCATGGGGGCGTTCATCGGCAATCTGCGCGAGGCGCTGAAAGACCAGTCCGCCAAGCGGAGAGATTTGGGGACTAAGTGAAGAAGCATGACGTCATCATCATCGGCGGTGGACCTGGTGGCAGTATGGCAGGCGCGGTTTTGGCCCGTGCCGGACTCGATGTCGGAATCATTGAGCGCGAAGAGTATCCACGCTTTCACATCGGCGAATCTTTGCTCCCGGCTTCGATGCCCCTGCTCAAAGAAATCGGATTTTACGACACGCTCAGCAGCGGCAAATACATCACCAAATGTGGCGCGCGCTTTATTGATTATCAAAATGAGGACGAAGTTTACTTTGGTTTTGCCGAAGGCTGGAATCCAGACATCCCGACCGCTTTTGAAGTCGAGCGCTGCGAATTCGATGCCGATATCTTGCAACACGCCGTCAAATGCGGAGCCAAACTGTACCAGCCCGAAGAAGTCATCGAGATGGAAATGACGGACAAAGGCGTCCGTTTGCAGACCGACAAGAATCGTTTTGAAGCCGAATATTTAATGGACGTCTCCGGCCGTGACTCCTTGATCGGCAAGCGCATGAAGATGCGCCAGGTGAACGCCGATCTGAACAACGTCGCCGTTTTCGCCCACTATAAGGGTGTCAAACGCCGCCCCGGCATGGACGAAGGTGACATCACCATCGGCCTCTTGCCCAACCGCGCATGGACTTGGATCATTCCGTTCAAAGGTGAAGTCACCTCCGTGGGCGTAGTTGCCAGCGCGAAATTCCGCGGCGAACAGGACTTAGAAACCTATCTGAACGATTATCTCTTGAAGAGTTCCACCGTTCGCGACTTCATGAAAGACGCGGAACGCATCGGCGAGCTGCGCTCGATCGGCAACTACTCGCACACTTGCGAAAAGTTTTTCGGCGACCGCTGGATTCTTTCGGGCGATGCGGCACTTTTCCTGGATCCGATTTTCTCGTCGGGCGTGCACATGTCGCTCTCATCGAGCAAGTTCGCGGCCGAAACCATCCTCAAAGCTTGGGGCGACAAGCGCGCGTTGACCAGCGCCGATTTGGGCGCGCCCTATGAGGCGCGCGTGCGCAAGGGCGCCAAACGGTTTCACAATTTGATCTCACTGTTTTACGATGGTAACTTCGTCGAACAAATGAAGAAGACTCTGGCGCGCGAAAATATGCGCAAAGGCTTCACGTCCGCCGTAGCCGGTGACGTGTGGAACGAAACCAATTTCTTGTTCAGCAAAGGCGTGCTCTAGCCATGACCATTCGTTTGTGGAAGGGCTATCATTCAGCGGAGCTCGCGCCGCTGATCGGCCGCTCCTGGGACGAGAATGTTTTTTTGATTCTCTGCCCCCCACTGCTGCAAGACTTTTCTTTCCTCTCCGTTTTTCCCTCAGGTTCTTTGGAATTTTTCGGCACCTGGACAGACATAGAAATCGCGACGCTGAAGTCGGTAACGCGCGCGCCGGAGGGTTGGAAATCCGAATCGCCGGCCCTCGGCGTATTCACCTCAGGAACTCTCAGCCTGACTCCCCGTCTGGTGCTGTATTCACGGCGCAATGTTTTGGCGAGCCTGGATGCGATCTACGCGCTCTTCGATCTCGCACGCATTGAGCATTTATTTTGTTATCCACAAGCGTTTCACACCTTCGGCCTCACACTCGGCTATGTGGCCGCGCACAAGCTTGGCTGGCGCTTGCACACGCCTGCGGGAAAGTACTCAACGGCTTCGCATCGCCAGCGCATGGAATTACGCCAGTCGCGCGTACTGACTCTCGGAACTCCCACTCACTTCTTTGATCTGATGGAAGCTTTGCGCAAAACGGGCGAGCGCCTCACGCCGTCTTACAGCTGCATCATGGGTGGCGCACCGGTCTCGCGCGCGCTCTGGTCACGGGTTCAGAACGAATTGGCGATCGAGGCACCGAGCACGGGCTACGGCTGCACCGAAGCCGCTCCTGGAATCACTCACTTGAAGCCCGGACAGGCGCCTGCGCAAGACGATGAAATCGGCATGCCTTTAGCAGCCTTGAATTCGCAAATCGAGTCCGGAACCGGAGTTCACATTCAAGGTGACTCGCTCTGCATCGGCATCGTGCAGGATGGCCGCTTGGAGATTCCTCGCCAAGTCTGCATTCGCGATCGCATTGAAGTTTTACCCACTGGCAGCTGGTTATACCGTGGCCGATTGGATCTGCTGATGAATCGCGGCGGTGCGAAGTATTCTCTCGAAGCCATCGAGAAAGCCATGCTCGATCATGCCGGCATCCACGCCGTTGCCTGCCAGGTGCGCGATCCGCGCCTTGGCGAAGATTTGGCCGTGGCCTTTCAAAAGCAAGACAGTTTGACCCGCGAGCAGATGTTGGCCTCAGCGCAGGCGGTTTTGTTGGAATTGTTCGCGCTCAGACTTTTACCCGAGCGCGCGCAGTTCGTTGGCGAATTTCCGCTCAATGAGTGTTCGAAGCTGGATCGCAAATCGTTGGCTACGCTGTTCGCAGGAGCCGGACCGTGATCGTACGCACCATTGCGGCCAAGGAGATTGAAAAGTACATGCCGCACCGGCCGCCGATGGTTTGGATCGACGACGTTTTGGAATTTTCCGAGAAAGCTGGCACCTGCCGCGTGGTTCTGAAAATGGACGCACACTACATGGACGAGAGTGGTTTACGAGCTTCGGCCTGCCTCGAGTTCATTGCCCAAGCGCACGGTTTTATCTCCGTGTGCCATCATATTTATGTTTTGAATCCTGATTCCAAACCACTGAGCAAAGCCTACCTTGCATCGTTCAAAGACGCCCGCTTGGCCAGTCCTGAGATTTTGCGCACGCTGCGTACCGGTGATGAGCTGCAGGTTTATATTGAGGGTGTACGCACCATGGGGCAGATCGTGATGTTCACCGGCCGGGTGAAACGCGGCGATCTTTTACTTTGTGAAGCGCAGTTGAAAACATTCAAAGAATATTCAGAATAAGCCCGCTCAGTTTTTTAACAGGGATTCGAGCGCCTCAAGCACTTCTCCAGCCTCGATGCCTTCCATGCAGGCGTGAGTGCCGAGCGGGCATTTTTCGCTGCCGTGTTTGCCGCAGGGGCGGCACTCGAGCCGGCGCTGCACCACCATAGCCTGATTCTGCCACGGTCGAAAGCCCTGCGTAAGAACGGTTGGGCCGAAGACCGCAATGGTCGGCAAGCCCGCGGCCGCGGCGGCATGCATGGCACCACTGTCATTGCAAACGAGCGCTGTGCCGGTACTGAAGAGGTCCACCAATTGTCCCAGACTCGTTTTGCCGGCGCTGCTGGTGACACCCTTCACACGCCGGCTCAAGCGTTCGCAGATCTCGCGCTCTTGCTCGCTGCCCACGAGCTCGACGGCGTAGCCACGGGCAATCAACGATCGCGCGAGCTCTTCATATCCACGTTCCGTCCAACGCTTGGTCGCCCACACACTTCCCGGCGCGAGGAAAATGCGTTTGCCTGCGGACTTATGCGGCCTCACTTGCATCGAGGCCCATGCGGGAATTTCGGGTCTGCGATAGTCGAGCGGAGAGCTTTGATCTACGGGTTTACCCAATGCTTCGACATCGTCCGAGCCGAAATTCTCAGCAATGCGCGCGTCCAACGGCGCCAGCAAGCTCAGCTGGCGAAGCGCATCGGGAAGGTGCGCCGGTTTCGTGACACGTATGTCGAAGAAAGGGCCATTCCACCATTTTTTAAAACCGACCTTGCCGCGCTTGGCGCGTAAGCGGCGCATCCACGTCGCAGTCCGCGGACTCTCATGCGGACAAAAGATCACGTCCCATTCTTTTTCTGATAAATATTTGAGCGCGCGTTCACGGCCCTCACCGCTCTTCTTGTCGACTTCGATCACTTCGTCGGCCAATCCCGATTGCAAGAAGAACGCTCCCAAATTCGGGCGGCAGGCCAATGTGAGCCGGGCTTCCGGCTCCCATTCACGAATGCGTTTCAAAAGGGGGATGGAGAGGAAGAGGTCCCCGGGAAATGCGGTTTGGAAGACGAGATGTGCCAAGCAAGCCCTTCCGCAAGCGCCGCAGCCGCGGCCGTGAAGTCGACCTGATCGTAGCACATGTCGACCTTCGAACAAACCCTCTTCCAGCACGGCGCACAGGCCGCCTGAGAGAGAATTTTACGGCCGCGGCCGTAAAGATCGATCTCTTGCGCGCAGCTTGGGCCGAACCAAGCGACCGTCCATTTGTTCAACCCGATGGCCATGTGCATTCCGAGGCTGTCACCGCTGAACACGAGATCACAGGCGGCGACGCTGACTAAACCATCACGCAAGCCACGCGTGGTGGGAGATTGAATCACGCCCAGACCATGGCCAATGGCTTGATTGCGTTCGCTGTCTTCGGGCCCACCCAGCAGTACGATCGGCAAGCGCTTGAGATCGGCGTGCGCACGCAGATTTTGAATCAGTTGGCGGTGACCTTCGATGGTTAATTTTTTGTGCGGCAAGGTGGGGCTGCAGCCCGTGTTGATACCGATGATTACACCTTCGCCCCAAAGCTGGCGGCGGGTGCGCACGAGATCCTTTTCCGTTTGGCTCAGATGGACCGAATAGGGATCGTGCGTGTACGCGCCCAGGGCCAACGACTCATGCACCAGCTGTTGTTCGGTCTTCGTATTCTCGAAAAACTTTTTGCGGTCGTTCAAACCGATCTCCCAAAGCTCATTTGCTTCCGGGTTGGCCGGCACGATCACGCCGCTGGGTTGGGCGCGAAAGCCGCGCGTCTCGCGCACCCTCGCGGATTGAACGAGTGCCGTAGCAACGGCCGACTTGTCGACCACAAAGGCCAAATCGAATTCGAGCACGGAAAGCTTGAGTAGATCTTCTGCGTTCAAGGTCAGCACGCGGTCGATAGCCGGGATCCCTTGCAGCAGGATATGTGCAGGAGCTTTCGTAACCCAAGTGATGTGCGCATTCGGATGGGTTCTCTTGATCGCGGCCAGCAAGCTCGTGCTGCGCAGGACCGCGCCAAGTGCTTCGAG
>JAYWAE010000243.1:0-4831 GCA_043782715.1 Pseudobdellovibrionaceae bacterium
CGACGCCTCGTGCCTTTTACAGAGGCGAGCTTAAGCGACGATCTCGGCACGCCAAATGTTCGCAAAGCGAGCGACTCGCACCATCTGGCAATTGCCGATCTTGAAGCGAGGAATTTGCAGAAAATCTTGCAGTGCCATCCAGACGCCGCCATGACTGACGATGAGATAGGCGTTCTTTTCGTGATGCAGACTCTTCCAGCCTTTTGCGACCCGGCTATAAAAATCCCGGCGCGGCTCCCCGCGCTGAGGCTCGCCGCCTCCGAGCATCAGCGGTACGCAAACGTCGTAGTCTTGCCCTTCCCACTCGCCCAGATCCCATTCGCGCAAATCATGCGCGGTCTCCAAGGGCAGGGCCAGGGCACGCGCCAAATGATTACCGGTCTGTTGCGCACGCTTGAGCCCGCTCGCAACTACACGATGCACAGGTTCCGTCAGCTTTTCGCTAATCACCGAAGCCAGCGCTTGCGCCTGCCGGTGACCCTCGTCGTTCAATTCCTGATCGAGGCCCGAGCCGGCGATGATGCGGCGAAAATTGGCGTGCGTCTGTCCGTGGCGCACAAAATAAAATAACATAGGACTTTGAGTTTACAAACTGAGCGCGGAAGTGGCAACGGTTTCAGGCAAACCCAGACGCTCCGCTTGCGGAATGCGCGCCCATGACAGTTGAACCGCACGCAGGGCAATCCAGGCCGGCCGTCCCAAGTCTTCGCCACCATAGAGCGTGTCGCCGGCAATTGGGCAACCGTGTGCCGCCATCTCGACCCGCAATTGGTGTGGTCTTCCAGTTATCGGCATGAGTTCCCATCGCCAAAACCCATTCTCCGCTCCCACGACCCGGGCGCGCGTGAGTGCAGCTTGGCCATGGGGGGCGGCGAACGTGCGCCGCTTTCCCCGCACCAGTTTTGAATGCCACTCGGCCCATTCACGCGGCTCCTCGGGTCCTGGGCGCGAGAAGGCTTCATAGAGTTTGTCGATCTTGGCATACTCGAACCAAGCCTGAGCCTGCCGGTGGGCGGCCGGCGTTTTTGCGAAAACGGTCAAACCGCTGACTTCGCAGTCTAGGCGGTGTACGGGGAAAATCTGGACGCCGAGACGGGTCTGAAGTTCCCGTCCCAGCACCGGCCGAGGGTCGCCGGGTAAGCGCGCGGGGGTCGTCAACCAACCGCTGGGTTTGTCGACAATTAAAATTTCCGCAGTCTCTTTGAGGATCTTCACCACTCAGCGGTATCATTGGCGGCGGGCGGACTCAACTCTGCAAAATCTGCAATTGTCCACGGCACGCCGCTGGCATATTGAACCGCATGCGCCATTTCATTCTTGCACTCCTCCTCTGCTGCCCGTCTGCGCGAGCCGAACTTGGGAGCCAAAGCACCCTCGTCGACTCGAAAGACAAAGCCAAAGCCGTCGACTCCGATGATGCGGCCGTCTTGCAACGCCACTACCCGTTTTACTTTGCTTACGGTCACGCGCTGAGCAAACTGCAGGTCAGTTTTAAATCGCCGTTGGTTCGCTCTCGGCCATTGTATTTTGGCTACACCCAGTTGATGTTCTGGGCGCTGAATGACGACTCCAAACCCTTCCGCGATTTGACCTTCAATCCCGAACTTTTCTATCGCTGGGACCTAGGCCAAGCAACCTGGCTCAAATCCGTCGACATCGGCGGCTTTAACCACAATTCAAACGGCAAGGCGGGGCCCGATTCGCGCTCCTATAACAAGTCTTATTTACGGGCGAATTTCGAACACCAAGGCCCACGCTGGATTTCGCGTTTTTCGCTGCAAGGTTCCGATCTCTACGGGTTCGATCCGGGAAACACCGACATACAGGATTTCATTGGCCCCGTCTCGTTCAGCCTGTCGTTCATTCAGCTGTTCAAAGCATGGGTCGACCGCAGCGAACTGGCTTTGCAGTTTAGTCCGGGCGGCAAATTCTCACACCGTTGGGGCTATGGCGGCTATCAGGCTTCGTACTCATTTCGCCTCGGTGGTATTCACTTGGTCCCGGCTTTTTATCTGCAATACTACCGCGGCTACGCCGAAACGCTTTTGAATTACAACCAGCGCGTGAACGTCTTTCGCGCCGGCCTGATTTTCTAGAAAATCAAAAGCAATAGTACTTGACCGTGTTCGTGCCCGGCGGCAGGCCGGCCGCGAAGTTTAGCTTGTTGCCGTTTACCGTAAAGGCGGTCACGTTGGTGCCATCCGAAGCTGTGACTTGCACATCACTCGCATCCACCTTGCCATCGCCCGTTACGTCCACCGGAGGACAGTTCAGCGTCGCGGCCGAGACGAGGTCGATTGTCGCTTTGCCCATAGCCGAAAGTTGCGAACCGTAATCGTTTGAACATTCGGTTGCCTTCACGCCGCCGGTCAGCTCAGACAGGCGATAGTAAATCCGGCCGTCGTAGTGGACCGACTCGCGAAAATCTTTGCATGGATCGTTCGGGTCGACCGCGGTGGCCGTAGGATTGGTGAACGAGTTCTCCGGCACCACGATGGAGTGAAAGGCAAAGACCTTTTGGCCGTTCCAGTGAGCCTTGACTTCGTTGATCAAGTCCGCCGGTTGGCTGACGTCGTCGTAGGCGTCACTGACAATTACAAATGCCAACGCGGCGTCATCACGGAAAGCCAGCGCATTCGAATTCGCATTGATCGGCATGCCGTCGAAGGCACGTTGAATCGCGCGCTTCGCAGTCAAGATGCCGCGCTCGTTGCCCGAGCCGTCGGTCGGCATCTGGATGGTGTTGCCGAATGTGGTGCTGGCCAGATTGAAATCCATGCTCGATTTCAAAATAAACTGTCCCGGCATGCCTGAGAGTTCGACCATGCGGCCGTCCATCTTCGGCGCATCCACCGCAACCCGATCCGTGACGCTGTTGCGCGGGTCAGTCGTAATGATACTGATCTGCCAATCGAGGCCGTTGAGCTGTTGCAAGAATTTCGAGAAGTACTGCTTCATCGACGCCATTTCCGTCGTCATCGAGCCGGAATTGTCGATGATCACGACTACGTCGACCTTATTCTTCACGTTCACGTTCACCAGCTGAGTCTGCATGTTCGGACCACGCACATCCCAAGTGCGAGTGCTGGTGGACGTATTGCCGGCATTGTCTCGGGCGGTAATGACGAACGTGTAGCTGCCGGTGGCCTGATTGTTCCAGGTCAACGTCACGCCGCTGGCGCAAGCGCTATTGACGCCGTTGAGCGTGCACGTAGTGCTCTGCACACCCGACGAGCTGTCGACGACCGTGAAGCCGAGAGTCTGCACGCTATTGGTCGCAATCACGGACGCGGGCTGCTGGTAGTACGAGATCACGGGTGCGCTCAAATCAACGATCCAATCGACTACGACTTCGTTTGAATAGTTGCCGGCCTGGTCGACGGCGCGAATCGACATTTTACGTCCGCCCTCGACGAGCCCGCTGACGCTGTGACTGGTGAGGCTGTTGCATGGAGCATAAGCCGCGGCATCCAAGCGGCAGTCGACACGCGCGATACCAGACTGAGCGTCGGTCGCGGTGTAAGCGAAGTTGGCGGTCGAGCTGTTGCTATACGGGGCGGGACCTGAGTTGAGCACCAAAGTCGGAGCGGTCAAGTCGATCGTCCACGTGTAAGCAGCCGCGAGACCGACGTTGCCGGCTCTGTCTTTGCCGCGCACTTTCAGCGTGTGGCTGCCACCGACCAAACCGGTCGAGTTGAAGCTCGCAACATCACAAACCGCGAAGGCGGCGGCGTCGAGCGAACATTCGGCACTCGCCACTCCACTGCCGGCATCGGTGATGGTGTAACGAAAGGCCGCCGAGGTCGAATTGGTTACGCTAGCAGGCGTTTGCGTGAAGGCCACGACGGGCCCCGCGGTGTCGATGTTCCAAGTCTGCGAAACCGGGGCCGAGTAAAGGCCAGCTGAGTCCTGCCCGCGCACGTAGAACGTGTGATCACCCTCCGTGAGGCCGCTATAGGACTTAGGCGAGGTGCATCTGGCAAAGGAACCTGCGTCCACACGGCACTCGAAAACCGTGATCGGCGCGCCGTTGTCCATGCCGTCGAACGTATACACGGCAGAGGGCGAATTGCTGTAGGCGCCAGGACCGCTCAAAATGCGCACGGTCGGAGCCGTCATGTCGATAGTGAAGTCGTGCTCGAGAACCGGCGAAACGTTACCGGCATTGTCGATGGCGCGAATAAAGAATTTATGCGGCCCCTCAGCAGCCACAAAGGCCACGGGCGAAGTGCAGCTAGCGAAAGCGGCGGCCGTCTCTTTGGCGCACTCATAGCCTTTGACGCCCGAAAGATTGTCTTGGCCCGTAAACACGTACGCCGCATTGCCATTGGAAGTGATCGCGGCAGGCGCGCTGTTCAAGATCACGCGCGGTGGAGTGCGATCGACTGTGAGCACCTGATATGTGGGATCGGCGACGTTGCCGGCGTTGTCTTTGGCACCGACAGCGACGTTGTACACGCCTTCGGCGACGTTGCCATTGCTCGAAGCGAAATTGCAAACGACTTCCTTTTGACCGGGCCATTTGCAGGTCGTCTCTTTGACTCCCGAAATAGAATCCCAAGCCAAAAAGTTGAAGATCGGCGTGTTGACGTTGGTGATCATGTTGGGTTCGTTGAGCAAAATAGAAGGCGGCTCGCCATCATGAATAATACTGTCGGAAACACAACCGGTGGTGACTCCTTCGGCTTTGTTGCGATAACGTGCATAGACAAACACTTCTTTATTCACGTCCGAAAGAGTCCAGGCGCGCGAGGCCTGCATGGGTTCCCAAGCGCCGCCGGAATTACAGGTCGGATCGTTGGTGACGTACACTTCGTCGGCAACATCATTC
>JAYWAE010000244.1:0-12785 GCA_043782715.1 Pseudobdellovibrionaceae bacterium
CCGGCCTTTGCTCACAAAGGTCATCCTCACGCGCCGGACGCGGCAGTTGTAGAAGTATCGCCTGACGTAAAACCGTCGCAGGATAAAGTCTATGCGGAAATTCAAGCCCGCTATGTGCATGACGTTGCCCCATTTTTTGAGCAGAAGTGCGCAGCTTGCCATTCTCGCTCCACGGAGCGGCCGTGGTATGCGAAGATTCCTTTGCTTGGATATCTAATTGATTCCGATCGCGCGGAGGCGCTCGAGCACCTGGACATCACACGTGGATTCCCGTTTGGCGGCCACGGCACGGTGGCCGACAACTTCATTGAACTCATCCGAGTCGCGAATGACGGCGACATGCCGACATGGTTGTACCGCACCATGCATCCTTCGAACCGCCTGACGGCTGAAGAGAAAACCATTTTAATTCACTGGGCTCAAACTAGCGCCGCTCATCTATGAATACTGTTGAGTGGACGCTTTGACTCTGTTGATCGGAGACAACGGTGTCAGTTTGATCGATTTTGTGAATCGTAATATTGAACATCGCTTGCGAGGGGGAATATGGTCGCGTTCGCGCTGGCTTTTCCACGCACTGCGGCTGGTACGTTCCTTGCGTTACTACCTCTGTGAATAAGACAGGATGTCTGTTCAGGTACAGATTATTAAAATTAACGGGGAGAGAGCTTATGTCTTATTTCAGAAATATTTGTTTCGTGCTTCTGTTGCCGGCGCCGGTGCTTCACGCGTCGCCCATCGCGCTTAGCGGAGCCAACTATGGAGGCACGGGTTGCCCGGCAGGCTCGGTGGTGGCGGCGCTCAGCCCGGATCAATCTACAGTTTCTATTTACTTTGAGAAGTACATGGCGCAAACGGGTGCAAATAAGAGGCTCGATCGCAAGGCTTGCGGATTGGCGATTCCACTCCATGTGCCGGCGGGCTACAGTGTGGCGGTAGCCGGCGTCGACTTTGAAGGCTTCAACAGCCTTCCCGCAGGGGCCCGCGCCCGGCTAAGTGTCGAGCAGTTCTTTGCAGGCGCCACCAGTCGCGGAGCAAAGGTCAAAACTTTCGCGGGTCCGTTGCAGGATGTCTTTTCGTCGGCAGATGCGCTTGGCCCGAATTTACTGGTGTGGTCGGCGTGTGGGAAAGATACGATTGTACGCGTGCAGAGTTCGTTGCTGCTGCTGTCGAATACGAGCCGGTCCGCGGTGTCTATGATCGATCGCGCCAACAGCATCGGCGGATTGCGCTACTCGCTGATGTGGCGGCGCTGCCACTAAGAGTAATTTTTTGCCAGCGTAGACCCACTGTTAATCTACGACACAAGTGAGGAGCGGCCCATCGACGGTCGCTTGTTGCGTACGAAAATCCGCCACCAACTGGTCCCAGCGGCCAAGCGAAATACGTAAGTTCTCCTGCATTCCGTTTCCGTGGCTGAAACTCCATCGTAGGTAGTGGCGTTTGCGGTGGACGAAGTGAGGGCCTGATTCGACGCCGTGCTCACCCGCCGCGTGGCCAAGAATCCGTTCAAAGCCTTCGCCGTCGATATAAAAAGTCAGAACGTGTGTGCTAGACGTGCGAATGCTGAATGACGCAAGATTTTTGTCGCGGAAAAAGTATAGCTTCAGTGTGCTGCCGAACTCTTGCACGGGGACCTCCGAATCTGTTTCTAGATTAGGACGCCGGCTTGCGGGCGGTCATCTGATTTCGTACGATCGCAGCCATGCACTCTATGCTTCGCTTTTTATTGGTACTGGCTGCGTTGTTTCAGTGCGCCTGCGCCACGCAGCGGGCCATCCGCGATCGCGCATACAATCCCGCCGTTGAGGCCTACCAGCGCTCGGATCCCGAGCAAGCTTACGAATTCGTGCCGCGCGGAGAAGAGGGCGGCTTCATCACCACGGTCGAAAAAGGCTGGCTCGCGTTTTGGAGCAAGAAAGCATGGGATGAGAAACCCTTGCAAGCACAGGTCGACACTTTTGATCAGCGCCGCTACACCAGTATCTCGCGCGAGACTGACTATTTTCTCTTTCAAGAATCGGAAGAGGGTTACGTTCCGTCCGAACATGAGATCGTGCTGTTGCACTTGATCAGCGCCATGCACTTCAGCGAAACGGGCCGGGTCGAAGATGCCAAAGTCGAACTGCGCCGCGCCGGTTATGTTCTGGATCGCTACTGGGACGATCCTTCACTGCGCATTTGGCTTGGCAGTTTGTGGGCCGCGCTCGGGGAGTGGAATGAGGCTCAGGTCGATTTTCGCCGCGCCGGCGTGCTGTCAGGAAAAAAAGATTGGATTCGGTTGGCCGATGGCCCGCCGCCGCCGGATCTCACCCTTCATTTTTTCGGTAACGGCCCAGTGATGGAATGGATGGATGGCCAGTACGAACCGCAGTTCAAACCCGATACGCAGAATCCTCCGGTGGGGGCCCAATATGTGCGCACGGACGCGTGGTTCAAACGACACACTAAGCGCAACAGTGATCTGCGCGATACGTTGGTGAAGTCCAACTACATGGCGCAATACTTGGGGTCGAAAGCGCTGACCCAGACCGGGCGAGGTCTAGGTAAGATTGCTTCCTGGGGTGTAAGGATAACCGGGGTCGTTGTCGGAGCGGTGCTCGTCGGAGGAGTGATTTACCTGCTCGCGCAGAGTGGAGGCGGCGCTAGTGGCGAGGGGGTGGGATACCTTCTGGCGGGTGCGGTAGCCGCGGGCTATGCCATTTACGTCGCGGGCGAACGGCTCGACCACGATATCCAAAAGAGCATGAAGAAAGAGGAAGAAAGCAAACGCCAAGACCTGCACATTTACCGCATGGTGCGCTTTCTCCCGACGTGGATTGGATTGGGAATTTGCGCGACAAATCCTCCGGAGAATGCGACGATTGTGAGATTGAGAGGGAGCAGTGTGCGGACCCGAGTTGCCTTGGTGAACCACTACTAGAAAAATCAAAAGATGAAGCGAGGAATGGCCCGGTTCATTCTGGTATTTTCATTGCTACTGACGGTGGTGATGTTTTACCTGGGATGGCGCCTAGCTGAAAGTTTGGTGCATTGGATTTTGCTGGCGGCAATGGCCATGTTGATTCTCATGTTGCCCACCTTTTACTGGAATTCGGAATCCGACAAATACCCTGTGCTCAAAAATATTTTGCAGCAGGTGAGTTACTTGAGCATGGCTTTGATCAGCTGCTTGTTCGTCTTGTGCGCTCTGCGCGACCTTGTACTGATTGCAGTCACGCTGACGGCAGGCGCGGATCAGGCAGCCATGGTTTTCAATTTGACTGGCGGCACGATCGCATTCTTGGCGGCGGCGTTGGTCACGCTGGTCGGATTTTGGCGGGCGATACGCGGGCCACGGGTGCGGCAAGTGACCGTGCCTATCGCGGGATTGCCGACGATACTCTCCGGCTTGCATATCGTACAAATCAGCGACCTGCACGTCGGCCCGACGATCGGTAGGCGCTACGTCGAACGCCTGCTGCAAATGGTCGACGAGCTGAAACCGGATCTGACGGTGTTGACCGGTGACATCGTCGACGGCGATGTCGAAGAGCTGCGCGATGTGGTTGCACCGCTATCGCGGCTCTTCCCTTATGGCCGGGTTTTTTTCGTACCTGGGAACCACGAATACTACTGGGATATCGACACCTGGACAAAAGAGTTCCGCCGCTTGGGCGCCACCGTACTGCTCAACAGCGGCGAATACGTGAAACACAACGGTCATCAGTTTTGGATCGGCGGCGTGACGGATCCGGCCGCGTTGCAGACTCACTCTGGCAAAGGGCCAGATGTGAAGCAGGCCTACGCAGGCGCGGAGAACGCGGACTTTCGCCTCTTACTCTCGCATCGGCCTGGATTTGTGGTTGAGGCGGCTGCGGCCGGTTTTCACTTGCAGCTCTCGGGACACACCCACGGCGGGCAGTTTTTTCCGTGGACTTACATTCTCAGGATCGCGCATAGGTTTTTCATCGGCCTGATCAAGTATGACAACATTTGGTTGTACGTGAGCCCTGGTACGGGCTCGTGGGGGCCGCCGATGCGCCTCGGGACGACTCCCGAGGTCACCAGCATCCGTATCGAGACGGCACCCGCGGGTTCATAGTCTTAAGTAGGATTATGAGGAGTGTCCAGTTCCGGTGTTTGCTGCGGGGGGGGCAGCGTAGGCACCTCGTCCAACGCGGCTTCAACCGGCAAGGGCGGCCTATAAAGACCAGGCACGGTAACGGTCGGCCGCGCGGATCGTTTGCGCCAGCGCCGCCGTGCCGGTTCTTCGACAAAACGAAAGATTGCGATGGCCGTCAGTGTGGCGAGTGCGAAGCAGAGAGCGTGCATGAAGAGTGAGCGCGGCTCGAGCCTTCCTGTCGGCTGAAAAAATACCGCGATCACGAGCGAGTGCGTGAGATAAAAACTGTAACTGGCCTCGCCTAACATTTGAAAGGGCCGCCAGGAGAAGAACTCCGTCCAATCCGGTTTGAGCGCGAGGCCGTAGATGATGGCGGCGTAAGCAGGTGAGAGCAATCCGTTGTGCAGAATGGGATAGGGGATCCATGCTTGCAGCGCGATTACCTGCGTGAATGCGAACAGGCCCGCCAGTATCAGCGGGGTGGCCCAGCGCCGTGCCACCACTCGGTTTAAAAACAAGAGTCCGCAGCACATGCCCATGAGAAACTCGGGCAGCCGCACCAATGGGTTAAAGCGCACGACATTGAGCCACGTGAGGCCATTCATCTCGAAGTTCACGCCCGCCACACCGTCGGGCCGCGCGAGAACGTAGGCGATAGTTAGAGCAAGGCTAACTGCCCAGCACGCCGCCAATGCCCATTGCAAAGGGCGGCGCGAGAGCCGGACGAGCCCCGCAAACGCAAGCGGATAGACGGCATAGAAAAACGCTTCATTCGACAGAGTCCACGCCACCGAATTCCAGCCAAGGGCGGCGGGCGGCAGCCACGCCTGTACGAGGCCAAGCACGGTAGCCATCGTCAACGCCAAGTTGGATTTAAACCAGGCAATCCACTGCATCTCGGGCGTAAAGGGAACTTTGAAAAGCACAAAGAAAAAAATCGGCGCGGCCAGTAACAGAGAAAATAGGTAGGCGGGATAAACGCGGATGAATCGCGCCCAGTAGAAATCCTTGGCGGCAAAGCGGCTGCTGCCGTACGTGTAGACCAAAATAAATCCTGACAGTACGAAGAACAGGCTGACGCCGGTAAAACCGGTGAGCGAGAGATTCTCAAGCCAAGCGGGCCCTTGCGAGATCTTAAAAGCGTGCAAGTGAAACAAGTAAACTAAAACCGCAGCGAAAAATCGAATCGCCGTCAGAGCCGGCAAATGCTCGCGCTGTGTATTCACTTAAGATCCCTCCATGGTCTTCCTTTGAGGAGAATCCGGACCAGCCATTTTGTCAACGGGCCACGCTCGAGCACGCCACCAGTAACGAATTATGCGATTCTCGCCAGGTCTGGTTTTTCGCCGCGGCGGGTGCACCGGATTCTCCAGGTTCGGGCAGGTTTTAGCGATTTCACACTGAGCACGAGCCCAATGCTGTGGGTCATCCGTGGCCTGCTCTTCCCATTGGTATTGGTCTGAGCTAGCGTTTTTATTTGCCTAATTGGCCAATGGGGGTCGTTTGATTTGTCATTGCTTGATCAATGGATCCTGGGTGCCTGGCGAGTCGGGCACGTTTCCGATTCCATCGGCTTACACCGGTCAAAAATTAGGCGAGTACAGTGTACCGTCGAAAGTTCAAATCGATGGCGCCATTGCGGCGGCTGCGCGGGCGCAAAGCGAGTGGGGCCGTTTGCCGGTCAAAGAGCGCAGCAAGGTGCTTTTCAATTTCCGCACTATTCTTTTGCGTGAGGCCGATGAGATTGCACGTCTGAAGAGTTCCGAGTCTGGAAAAACTCCGGCTGAAGGCAAAGCCGGGTTGATGAAGGGCATTGAGGTTTTGGAATTCGCTTTGGCTATTCAAAATTTGGATCTCGGAGGTAAAGTGGAGATCTCGCGCGGCGTGACGTGCGAGTACCGGCGCGAGCCGTTGGGCGTGATTGCGAATATCACACCGTTTAATTTCCCCGCCATGGTACCCATGTGGACGATTCCGATCGCGCTTGCGCTGGGAAATGCCTATGTGTGGAAGCCTTCTGAAAAAACACCGCTGACCGCGCGTAAAATTGCCGACGCGTTGACAGAGGCGGGATTGCCTGCCGGAATTTTTACCGTCTTGCATGGTGGTCAAGCGACTGTCGAGGCCATCATTGATCATCCCTTGGTCAAGGCCGTGGGATTTGTTGGCTCAACCAAAATCGCGCAAGCGGTCTATCGCCGTGGCACTCATCTCGGCAAGCGCGTGCTCGCGCTTGGTGGTGCGAAAAATCACATCCTACTCTTGCCTGACGCCAATGTGGACCTGAGCGGCCCCGGCATTTCCGACTCCTTCACCGGTTGCGCGGGCCAGCGCTGCATGGCCGCTTCCGTTTTACTCGCGGTCGGTGACGTCGATGGGCATATTGAAAAAATCGTCCAACGTGCGGGCTCGCTCGAACTTGGCAAAGACATGGGCGCCATGATCACGCGTGCGCAAGCCGACTTCTTGCGGGAGGCCATCACGCGTGCTGAAAAAGCCGGTGCCAAAGTGTTGCTCGACGGGCGCAAAGTGAAAGCACCCGCCGGAATGGAAGGCGGCAACTGGCTGGGGCCGACGATTCTGGATCGCGTACAGCCGGGCTCAGAAGCTGCGACTGTCGAACTCTTCGGTCCGATTCTCAGTATCGTGCGCTGCAAAGATCTTTCCGAAGCCATCGCGATCGAAAATAGCGTGGAGTACGGCAACGCGTGCAGCGTGTTCACGTCGAGCGGCCCCTTGGCCGAGCGCGTGGCGCGTGAAGCTTCGACGGGAATGGTGGGAGTCAATATCGGTGTGCCAGTGCCGCGTGAGCCATTCTCCTTCGGCGGAATCAATGCCTCGAAATTTGGCCACGGCGACATCACCGGTCATCATAGTCTGGATTTCTGGAGCAACGTCAAAAAGATCACCACCAAATGGGAGAGGCAATCCGACTCGACGTGGATGTCTTGAAACCGATGAGCAAGAAGCTTTTAAAGCCGGCCAAATCGAGTCATATGATTTTGGCCTCGCACACCAACCTGAGCTATCGCGAGACGTTGCCAATCCATTGGGGTGCCAAGGACCCGATGAAGCGGGGTCCGGTAGTGGCTTCAGTTACGAACGCCAAAGCCCGCAATGCCATTGGCGCGCACAGCGGCAGCTACACGGTCTACCGGGCACTCTCGATCGCCAGCGGGAAGTTCCCTCCCTTGCACCGCCCGGACCTTGAAAATACGCATTCCCCCGTGAAGATCGGGCCGTTCCCGCAGTGGTACGACTCCACTAAAATTGTTTCGCTTGATCCCTGGGGTATGGATCCTCAGATTCATTTCAAAGAGCTATTTAAAAAAGGCTATGACATACGCCCGACGATCGCCGTGACCCAGGCGCATTTGCAAATCGGCGAGATCAACGAAGCCGTGAAAGCCGGGCGCTTGAAAGCCGATGGAAAGTTCGTGCAGGCCAGTGGTGACGTCAAAGTCACGAAAGTCGCGATCGAGCCAGTCTGGTATCTGCCGGGGATGGCGGCGCGTTTGAGTGTCGAAGAGGGTGAGCTACGCCGGATTTTGTTTCAAGAGACTGGCGGCATGTACCCGGAGTTCATCACGCGCAGCGATCTCAAAGTTTGGTTGCCGCCAATCGGCAGCACCACCGTGTATATTTTCGGCGACCCTAAACATCTTTCGAATACCAAGATCGAACTGACCGCGCGCGTGCATGATGAATGCAACGGCTCGGACGTGTTCGGCTCGGACATCTGCACCTGCCGGCCCTATTTGATGTATGGTATCGAAGACGCCGCCCGCACGGCGCAAAAAGGCGGCGTGGGTTTGATCGCCTACTATCGCAAAGAAGGGCGCGCGCTCGGCGAGGTCACCAAGTTTCTGGTGTACAATGCGCGTAAGCGCCAGGTCGGCGGCGATTCGGCCGCGACCTACTTTCACCGTACGGAGTGCGTGGCGGGGACCGAAGATGCGCGCTTCCAAGAATTCATGCCCGACATATTGCACTTCTTCGGAATTAAAAAAATCGACAACCTACATTCCATGAGCAACATGAAGTACGACGCCATCGTCGGCAGCGGCATCGAAGTGGTGAACCGAATTTCGATCCCAGACAATCTGATTCCAAAAGATGCGCAAGTTGAAATGGAGGCCAAAAAAGCCGCGGGCTATTTCAACAAAGAGCCGAAGAAGAGCAAAGAAGCACTCGGCAAAGTCAAAGGGCGGCAAATCGATGAGTGAAGCGCTCACCCGCAGCGAGACCGAACATCTGCTGACTACGCAAGCCATCCGCGAAAAGGCGAGCGCGGTTTTTGAACGCACGGTTCAAGGTGCGGGCGAATTCACCTATGACGCCGACCGCCTGCAGCCAACTGTCGAGTTCGTGCTCAAGGTGATTCAAGAAAAATATCCCGCGGGCGATATTCCGTTTCATTCGCGCTGGGGGCACTTTCGCGCCGGCCAAGTGGACCGCTCGGCATGGCTTGAGGCCAAACTCGCAGGCGTTGACCGGCTCGAACGGGCGCGGGTGAAATTGGATCTTGTGATTACCTCCGTTCTGCTCGACGCCGGGGCCGGCGCACTGTGGAGTTATAGCGAGAGAGAAACTGGCAAGTCGTTCAACCGCTCAGAAGGTTTAGGGGTCGCGAGCTATCACATGTTCATGGCGGGCGCGATGAGCGGAGACGGCGAACCGATGCGCGCCGACGTGGACGGACTGAAGCGGGTGACGGGGCATGAACTCGAGCGTCACTTTCAAGTAAGCGACAAGAATCCATTGCTCGGTGTGAGCGGACGATTGTCGCTGCTCAACGGCCTATCGGCAGCGGTGAGCGACCGTACACGCTTTAAAGATGGCCGCCCAGGGAATATTCTCGATTATCTGATGGAAAAACATGGTGAAGAAATCCCGGCCACTGGGATTCTCAGCGCCGTACTCGGCGGCTTCGGATCCATTTGGCCCGGCCGCCTCTCCGCCAACGGAATCAACCTCGGCGACGTTTGGAGGCATTCGACTCTCGGGCTCATCCCGCTGCACAAGCTCTCTCAGTGGATGACCTACTCGCTAATTGAGCCCATACTCGGCGCCGGTTGCAATGTGACCGGCGTAGAGAATCTCACGGGACTCGCGGAGTACCGCAACGGTGGCCTGATGGTCGACATGGAATTGATCGAACCCAAAGACGACTCGGTGTTTATCGTCAAACAAAAGCCCGGCAGCGACGTGATCATCGAGTGGCGCGCTTTGACCGTGCATCTCTTGGATCTCATCGGCGTGGAAGTGCAAAAGGCTCTCGGCAAAACCCCGGAGCAATTCCCGCTGGCCAAGGTGCTCGAAGGCGGGACTTGGTGGGCTGGGCGTAAAATCGCGAATTCAATCCGTGCCAATGGCGAACCGCCACTGGCTATCGAAAGTGACGGGACGGTGTTCTAATGGCTAAGGTGAAGTCGGCAAAAAACTTACATGTGCTCTCCCATCCCTTGCTCAAACATAAACTCGGATACTTGCGCGACAAAAACACGAGCTCGGCCGAGTTCCGTGATCTGGTCAAAGAGATCAGCCGCATCCTGGCACACGAGGTGATGCGCGACTGGAGCGAGATGCGCTCGGTTGCGATCGAGACACCGCTGGCGAAGACGGAAGTCGAGCGCATCGTCAATCCACCGGTCATCGTCTCGATCATGCGCGCAGGCAACGGTATGCTCGACGCCGTGCTCTCGATGATCCCCTTCGCCTCAACGGGATTTATTGGCATCTATCGCGATAAGTTCATTCGCAGCACGGTCGAGTACTATTTTAAAATGCCGAGTGATGTGAAGGGGCGCCAAGCGATTTTGTGTGATCCATTGGTTGCCACCGCCGACACCGCGATCGCTGCAATCGAGCGGCTTAAGAGCTACGAAGTGAGTAACATAAAAATTCTCACGATCCTGGTCAGCGACTTCGCGGTCGAGCGCATTCACAGTGAACATCCCGATGTGGAAATCTACACGCTCAATGTCGAAACCAAGATGAATGAGCTCGGCTACCTCGTGCCGGGCCTGGGAGACGCCGGTGACCGGCTCTACCAAACCAAATAAGTCCACAGCGGGCGGCGCCGGTCCCGTACTTGTCGGATTGGCAGGTGGCAGTGGTTCGGGCAAAACATTTTTTGCCAGCGCCTTGGCCCATTCACTAGGGCCCAAGCGCTGTTCGATCGTTTACCAAGATAGCTTTTACTTCGATCAATCGGCGCGTTTTGACCGGGATGGTGGAAGCGTAAACTTCGATCATCCTGATGCCATTGACTTTTCTTTGTTGGCCAAGTGCTTGACGGCTCTCAAAGCCAATCGGGCGGTTCAAATTCCGATTTATGATTTCGTCACACACTCACGCAAAAAAGAAACTGAGCTGGTTGAGCCGAAGCCAGTAATCGTCGTCGATGGTATTTTGATATTTCACAATTCCTTGGTGCGCGAGCTTTTTGACGAACGGGTTTTTTTCGCCACGCCCGAAGACTTGCGCTTTCGCCGCCGCCTCGCGCGCGATGTGCGCGAGCGTGGCCGCACGCCCGATGGGGTGCGCGAGCAATTTCTAAAACAAGTCAAACCCATGCATGACACTTACGTCGAGCCGTCCAAAGCTCACGCGCACACGTGCGTGCACGATGGTGAAGCGGTTGACAGTTTTCTGAAGGACTATCTGGCCAAGTTCTCGCAAGTAGCATTTGTACCATGACTCGATTATTCGGCTGCTTGTTGGCGGCGCTAATTTCCACGATCGCGCAGGCTCAACTCTGCGACCAATCCCAGCGCTTTTGCGGCTTTGCGAACAATTCTCCAGCCGGCAGCTCGGGCGGAGCGCCTACTCATGGCAGCAAGGTGCGTATCAATCCCTCGGCCGTGCCGCTGGAAAAGAGTTTGGGGTTGGAGGCGATCTTCTTTGACGGCGCGGATCTCGCTGTCGTCAAAGGCTTGGGCCGAGTCGGCGCCGCGATTTCACCCAGCAACTCGGAGCAAACCTTTTTTGGCCCGCCGGGCATCGAACTTCCCGAGGATCAATTGGCGCGTTACGTGGATCATCACAAGTATCCCGCGCACAAGATCACTTTGGCGACGGCCGTTGGTTTGTACAAAAACGACTCCTCGGGCTTGGACCGGTTCGCGCTCAATCTCGGCGTGATGGGTAAATATAATCAGATTACCCATGCGCTGAGCCCCGGTGGCGGGCTCTCGGGCGTACTCGGCCCATTTACGTTCGGCTATTCATTGTATGCGGATCAAACACAATTGGATTATACGGTCTACGGTTTGAGCACTAAGCCTGTGACTAAGTATTACGTCGAGACTTATTCGGCCGGGCTGTTCCTGAACTCCATCGCCATCGACTATTCCGTCTTGCGCATGGTGACCAATGATGTGGCCACGACTTCGGTGCTGACCGGAACTCTAATGCTTGGCCGCAGTCTCACGACGCTGGCCTTCCGCAACGAGAAATCCATCCGCCCCGAATACAATGCGCTTTTGCATGTGCTGGAATCCAAGGAGACCAAGAACGAAGGCTTCGTCGGTTTTCAATATGCGGTGTTCGACCCGCTGATGGTCGGGATTTTCTATAACTATTATCTATTGCACGAGCTTTCGCTCGGAACGACGTACTTTTTTTAGTAAACGTAAATTGAACGGGTGATCACGGAGCCGTCGACTGGCCGGCGCAGAGATACCGTATAAAATCCCGGCACATAAGGAAGCACGATCGAATAGAAGTTGCTGATTAGGGGCATGATGGTGCCGTTACAGGTGACCAGTGCCTCGTTTTCAAGGGGAATAGCCATTTTGGTTGGATCGTCTTTCAGGCTGAACGTGGCGTCACAAAACACCGAGCCGCCGCTGAAAAAGGCGGTCATTGTCCAATCGATATTGGACGATTTAACGTCGTTACCGTGCTTTTTGGGCGCGCAGCCCGCCAGCACGAAAACAATTAGGATCCAGCTTCGCATGGGTTAAGCGTAGGCTTCTAAAATCCTGAAGACAAGCCAGTAGTGCTAGGCTAGGTTGCCGCATGTTCGACGCAGACACCATAGTCATCGGTTCCGGGTCAGGCGGTTTGACCGCAGCCGTCGCATTGGCCCAGGCGGGTCAAAAAGTCTTGGTGCTCGAACAGCACGAAGTCCCGGGTGGGTGGTGCCACAGCTTCACCCGGCAAGGGTTTCACTTTTCTCCAGGCGTTCATTATGTCGGCCGCCTCGAGGCCGGTGATGACACCGCCGCTATTTATGAGGGCCTCGGCGTCGCCGACGATTTAAAATTTTTCGAGCTCAATCCCGATGCCTTCGAGCGCTGCCAAGTGGCGGGTGAACGCTTCGATTTTTGTCGCGGAGCGGACGCCTTGAGAGAGCGCTTTCAAAAGCGCTTCCCCCGCGACCGCGACGGAATTGGCGAATTTTTCTCACTCGCGGAGCATGTCTTCAAAGAGATTTCGCATCCGCGTAAAATCAAAACGTTCAAAGACATGCTGGCGGCCCCATACAATATGCGCCATCTTGGGAAATACGGCTTGCTCTCTTTGGATTACCTGCTGAACTCGCGGGTGCGCGATCCGCTCGCGCGCGCATTCTTATCTGTGCAAGCCGGCGATCACGGATTGCCGCCGTCGAAGGCCCCGTTCGCTCTGCATTGCGGAGTAATGGGCCATTATTTTAACGGTGGCTACTATC
>JAYWAE010000245.1:0-1806 GCA_043782715.1 Pseudobdellovibrionaceae bacterium
CCTGGTCACATTTTGGGAGCTCAACCCCTTCGTCAACAGCGAGGGGCTGCGCCTCACCCAGGCGCTGATCCTGCCGACTGAGCGCGAAATCGCCTCGTGGCACTTTGAAACTAGCCATATTTTAAAATCCATCAACGCCGGCGCCAGCCGTCAGGACCAAGACTTCGCGCGCATTTGCGCCGCGTGGGGTTCGAGTTGGCTTTTGTTTTCGTTTGCAGTGCTTTTACAGTTGGCGGCGCATTTCGGCCCCGGTGTACTCAGCGTGATCGGGCGCGAGCAGTGGATCCCTACGGGCTTCGCACTGGCCGGCGTGGCACTTTGGTTCATCGCGCTCTACTCGGTCAGCCAAGCCTTTGTCGAGACGATCATCTTGTCCGTCATGCGCCCTTGGTGGTCGAGGGTGACAGGTCGACTCTTCGAATCATGGCGCCGCAGACCTTCCGTCATCGACCAGTCCGGCATCGTCGCCCAGCTGCAAGATTTGCCGCTTTTCTCGCATTTTCACGAGAAACATCTCATGCGAATCATCGAGGCCTCAGAAATCACCGATCTCCCCGACCGCACGTACGTCGCCCACTCCGGCGAACCCGCAAACGAACTCTTCATCTTGCTCGCAGGTGAAGTCTGCGTCACTTACAACAGTGGACTCAAAAAGTGGGACACGGTTCTCGGCCCAGTGAGCATTTTTGGTGAATCCGCCTTGCTCGACGTCGGCGCCCAATCGCTCGAGGTCGTGACCAAAGCCGCGAGCCGGATCATGGAAATTCCGGTCAAAAAGATTCGCGAGATTGCGCGCGAGTCGCACTCGATCCGCGAACTCGAAGATTTCCGCAATGCCATTTTGGTCAATCAATTCTTCACGTCTTCGCCTGTCTTTCGCACTCTTTCTCAGTCTTCAATTGATTTTCTCTCCAACCGCGGGGCGCTCGAATATCTCGACCATGGGCAAATTGTTTTCCGGCAGGGCGATACCGGCGACTGCCTGTATTTGTTGATGCGTGGATCGGTCGATGTGCAGGTTCATGGGATGCACGTGAGTCAGCTCAACCAAGGCAGCTATTTCGGCGAGATTGCACTGATTGCCAATATTCCGCGCACCGCGACCGTGTGCACGCGCGAGCCTTGCGTGTTTTTTAAAATCTCAGCCGATGCCTTCTGGGACGTCTTAGTGCAGAACCTCGATTTGGCGGTCTTTATCGAAACCATTTCCGAAAATCGCCTGCGCGAAGACCTTGAAATGGCCGCGATCGTACGCCCCACCGGGAGCGACTCATAATGAGCCATCTCAGAACGAGACAAGAACCTCCTTATAAATTGGAAAACGGCAAAGGCCTTTGCCGTTATGCTATTGTGAGACAAAGTCCTAGCCCCGCCCCATTCAAGGAGAGCGCTTAAGTGAAACGCGGTTTGCCCCGATTTCTTTTGCCGTTCGTCGCCTTGCTGAGCATTCCCTTCATTTACAATTCTTGCCAGGGCAATTTGCCCGGGGGCAAGTCGTTCAACAGCAAGGGGAATTGCAAATTGACGTCCGTCAACGGTGTCGTAACCACGGTGAAGACGCCGTTCAAGCCCGACTACAACCCCTTCGCGGCGAAAAAGACGCTGCTCAGGGGCGATTCGGCGCCCGCCGCGTTCAGCAAACCCGACGGTTCGCTCAAAGTTCCGGCCGGTACCGAACTCGGCGTGATTGTTAACAACCAGTGTTTGCAGGAAAATCGCGACCTGCTTGGCGGCTCGGTGATTTCAAAGGCCGCGATGGACGCCGGTGGCATGCTGGCGCAACTCGACACGCAAGCCTATGTTTGG
>JAYWAE010000246.1:0-12773 GCA_043782715.1 Pseudobdellovibrionaceae bacterium
AGCTTGGCTACATGAATTCAGTTTCTATATCACTGGGCTCGATCAGCGACTATAAGATCGATGCGCTCTTACTTCCGTTGCCCGATATTGCAGATCTAGCGACAGCGCGGATTTATCTCAAAGGCGCTGATGGAGTCGTCTTTGTTGCAGACTCACAATCCGATCGCCTGGAAGCTTGCGTTGAAGCCCTAGAAAGTCTGCAAAGAATTCTGAGGGAGCCCGGAGCGGAGAAGCCAGACATGCCCGTGGTTTTGCAATACAATAAGCGTGATCTCCCCAATGCCGCACCCATCGCGGAAGTTCGTTCAAGGCTAAATCTTCACCAGATCCCAGAGATTGAGGCCTCAACTAAACTCGGACATGGTGTTTTAGACTCGCTCAAACTGGTAGTTAAACAATGTCTTGTTCAGCTGCGAGACGGACAGAAAAAGTAATACATTTGTATCCCCTCCCTAGCGATGCGACAATCGTGCGTCGACTGTTCCACCCACGCACTTCAAATTTCTGGAATTCAATTGAGCCAAGTCTGCCCCGGCGACACTTGGTCTGCTCGCCAAAAATTCTGCGTCTCCCCCAGCGATCACCATTGCACTGAATTTCTATGGCCCGCCATGCAATGACGAAGCCGCATTCATATGGGTAAAATCGGATTTTCGATCCACTTAGTGAATCGAATATGAGTGAATCGAATATGGAGGAGGACCATTTGGCCTATCTAAACATTATTAAAGTGATTCTCCTGATTACGGGTATCATGTGCTCTGTCCAAGGGGCGGCCGAGGGTTCAGATAATAGTCCCCTTGCGATCGGCCTTTTCCCGCCGCTGCAACTTCCCGGCTCTAATTACGGAGTGAAAGGCCTTCGCCTAAGCATAGTCGGCGTACATCGCGAGGTTCGCGGACTCGACCTGGGACTCCTAGGCAACGTTACCGATGTCACGTTTACGGGAGTCGCGATCTCCGGACTATTCAACTACAACCGTGGTAACTCGACCGTGACCGGTTTACAGATCGCAGGACTCGCCAACCTAAATTCAGGACCCAGCGAAGTATACGGAGTGCAAATCGCAGCCTACAACAATGTAGGCACTGTCCATGGACTTCAACCAGGTCTACTCAATATCGCCAATGAGCTGCACGGGATCCAAATCGGGTTGTTCAATATCAATAGGAAGGGTCCCTTTCACGGCTCGCCTATTATCAACGCAGCCTTCTGAATTTCCGCGCTCCGTCTAATTCGTCAGGTCGCAACGGTTTGACGATGTTCGAATTGCAATCCGCGATTTCAAATGTAGATGAGCACTCTCTGAACGTCTAAACAAGTGCCCTATTCGGTAACCATTATTATTTTTAAGCCAGGCATGGAGGGGGGAAGTTTCCGCCGAAAATTTTGAGCGTCGAATTCCTCTCTAGTCATCGTCCAGTGGTATACATTCTCGGGCTTCTCTTCATTGCGTTTTTGAACACGCCGCCATCTCTCTTCAGGTGAAATTTCGAAATATTAAGTCTCAATCTTTGCGTCTCCGGCGTCAGCCAGCTGCAAAAGCCAAGGCCATCGTCCAACATCAAATGCGACAGATTGACCGTTTTTAAGCGCAGCGAGAGCCCTCGAAAACATGAGATCCAGCGCCTTGGGCATCAATCTCTCATAACCGTGCAAGTCTCCGATGGGTTCGTTGAGAGCTTTGATCGTGCCATCAAGTGATTGAAAGAGTGCTCCTCCGTTGATCGCCGTGCCCGTTGGCACGTTTTCTGCGTAGCGCAGCCCTCCGTCAGACATTGGGTTTTGTTCATTGTCTGTGACTAGATCTAGGGTCAAATTGAATTTTGGCGTGTTTACAAATTGAAATGGCCAGATTAGAATCGAAACTTGGGGGACATATGTACAAAACGAATTTGGTGATACTCGCTATTTTTCTTTTCTCTATTAATTCATTTGCGGCTGAAGGAAAAAATGCGCCAACGGCCAGGCATCCAGCCTACTACTTACCTGCCCAGGATGTTCAGGTTGAGCAAATTGCTGGCGATAACTATTCACAGCGATGGACCGACGTCAAAAATAATAATGTTTGCTATGTTCGGACCAATCCGGGAGCGGGCATTTATTGCATGAAGATTTCTCCAGCCAAAAGCGAACAATAACACTCGAATCTTGATGGCCTCTAGGACCGCACACCAGTCATTGAGCTTGCGGCCTACCGCCACCAAAATCCGCCCCCGACTGACGTTGAATCAGCAACTGCGAATGCGGGCATCCAAAAGTTGCAGGTTGTGGGAAGTGGCGCGCCCTGAAGGATTCGAACCTCCGACACCCTGGTTCGAAGCCAGGTACTCTATCCAACTGAGCTAAGGGCGCGTGAAAATACTAACGGCGGGATTTAATAACGAACTCTTCGGTCAACGGATGGTAGTAATCAGCCGCTTCCTTCATCTCGGGCGAAGTCGTCTCCGGCCAAGACCAGATTTCGACTTTGCAGCCGCGTGAACGGAGATACCACATCAGCGGCAGAAAATCTTTGTCGCCACCGAGAATGATGGCGACGTCCAATTTTTCTGCCATGGTCACGGCGTCGATCACCAAAAACGTGTCCGCATTTTTATTTGGACGTTTGATTTCACCGCCAAGGCTCGACCAAAACGCTTGGAACTCGGCGGAGATTTCTTTGTAAATCGGCTTGTAATACAAAATCCGTACGATCTCGCGGTCGCCGACGTGTTCGAGAATTTTTTTATAATCCGTGCGGCCTTCGTGATGCTTCAAACTCGACATCTCGATATTTTCGGCGTCGACGAAGATCGCAACTTTTTGAAAGAGCAAATCTTTATGTTGGCTCGGAACCTTTGTAGGGGCCGGGCGAGGTGCGGGCTGTGCCTGTGCGACAGGCGCTGGAGTTTCCGTGCGTGCGCTCATGGGCGCCGGCGCTTGGCGGTTGCCGTTGACGGGTTCGCGCTCGCCAGTCGAGGTGCGGTCACCAGCCGAAGTGCGCTCGTGGCTCGCGGACTGCCTTCCACCATTGCCAGGCTGGCGTCCACCTCCCGAAGAGCGGCCGCCTCCACCCGACTGGCGGCTCCCGCTGCCGCCGCGTCCACCACTACCCCCACCGCGTCCACTGCCCGAACCACGGCCTTCGCCCGATGACGCTTGCGGATTTCGGCCCTTGGTATTCGTGTCGTTCACGGCTGCACTGCTCCTTAATCAAGTATCGATTCATCTCACTTTAGGACTTGAGCGCGCAGCTAAGGAAGTGAAATCTGCCCGCAAACTGTCATGGCGCTGAGCACCGTTTTGGACGTGAGCCATTCGGCGTACTTTTCGCTGGATAAAGCCCCCGCGATCGGGCATGGATCTCGTATAGCTAAAAGCTGGTTTGGGTGCGTCTTACTCCATGGGCGCCCCAGACACTGGGCCTTGCCAAAATCCCAAAAAACGGACCGGTTTCGATCGGTCCGTTTTACTTTTTGGAGTGCTTCGAAGTGATGACCGTGTGGATATTGCCGCGCACGCTGAAATCCCCGACCACTTCCATTTCCCATGGGTCGAGCAGCTTCACCAAGTCGTCTAAAATGCGATTGGTGACGTCTTCGTGGAAGACTTTCTCATTGCGAAACTGATTGATGTACAGCTTGAGCGATTTCAGCTCGACGCAGAACTTATGCGGCACATATTTGATTTTGATCGTGGCGAAGTCGGGAAAGCCCGAGCGCGGACAAAGACAGGTGAACTCAGGGCAAGTGAAGTCGATCGTGTAGCGCCGCACCTGGGTGCGATTTTCAAAACGCTCGAGCTGAGCCTCGCGAATCGCGGTTTCACCATAGAGTTCTGTCGACATTTTAGACACCTTTAGAAAAATTCCGGCCTGGGGCCACTGCGCGCTCACTGATAACTGTGAGTTTCGATTAGCATTTCCAAAATAATCCAGCAATGCACCCTCTCTTGCATTGCGATGCGTTATCAGCTATGACTAGAGTATGTCTCTGGGGTTTCTAAAAAGCTTATCCGTACTTGTGCTTATCGGCGCCGTTCTACTCACCGGCTGCACCAGCTCCAATGTCGAACAAGCGTCGTGCGACCAGGCCGATTGGTATGAATTGGGTCGCCGTGACGGCTCCCAAGGATCGAGCTCAGACCGCTTGGATCAGCATCGTCACGCTTGCTCTAAACAATTTCGCCCCGATTGGGAAACCATGTACACCAACGGCCGCAATGCCGGACTGGTCGAATACTGTGAGCCCAAGAATGGCTACGAGCTCGGCCGCATGGGCATTGCCTATCTCTACGTCTGCCCGTCCACCGTGGAGCCTAAGTTTGTCGAAGCCTACCGCAAGGGCCAGCGGGCCCATGATTTAGAACTCGAATCCAAACGGCTCGACGTTCAGATCGATCAATTGAACCAGCGGCTCTTGGTTTCAAATAACAAGTATGATCAAAAAGAATTGTCGACGGAGCTGAGCCAGTTGAAAAAAGTCCGCGCGCAAAAAGAAAAAGAACTCTCCAATTACAGCAAAAACTGACGGGCCGAAGCGCTTACATCTTCGCGCGCAGTAGACTTTCGGGATTGTCGAAGCAACGTAGATAATAATTTGCCAAGACTTGCAGTCGCTGGTTTTCGCGAAGTAAAGCCTTCGCGCCCAGCTTACGCTGCTCCAAATGCGCGCGATAAAAAATCAACGCCGCCGCCACGGAAATATTAAAACTCTGTGAGAACCCAAGCATCGGAATGCGGAAGCGGCCATCGACCAAGCCGCGCATCTCTCCACTCACGCCTTCTTTTTCATTGCCCAAAACGATCGCAGTCGGCCGCGACCAATCGATGGTGTCGATTGAATCGTGCGTCTCGAGATCCGTAGCCCAAATTTGATAACCACGGGCTTTCAAATCCGCAATCGCGGGCGCCGGAGCATTGAAGCTCTTCACGTCGAGCCATTTGTCGGCGCCCTTGGTGACGCGATTGGCGGCCTTGAAGCGCGCGCCCGGGGCGTCGATCAAAGACATGCCGATGTATCCGAATGCCTCGCTCGAACGCATGACCGCGCTCACATTGCCCTTGTCATAGATATTTTCGAGGACCGAGACCAGATGCAGCGACCGACTGGCGACGACCTGCTCGAGCCGCACCCGCCGCTCATCGGTCAAATGCTCGCCCAGCAACTCAATCACCCTTAGGGCCGGTACCTGAATGTCTCCAACTTGCAAATTGTCCGACCAAGCCAAGCGCGAGCGGGTGAAATCTAAATCTTGTTCCATTCGCTTAGCGCCTCCGCCTGGAATCTCGGCAAAACAAAAGCGGCGCGATGAACAGCCTCGCTGTAATAAAACATATCCATGCCAGCGCGGGTTTTAAGATCGCGCAGCGGATGTAAGTCGCGCGACGCCCAAAGAAAAGACCAAAGTCCGCCCGGATAAGTCATGTTGGTGAAATTGTAGAGCGAGCAGATGGGAAAATGCCCGCTTGCGATGGAGAGCAATTTCTTTTGCATTTCGCTCTCATAAAACACGCTTTCACTCTGCGCGATCACGATGCCGCCGGGATTTAACCGCCGGTTCACATCGGCATAGAACTCTGGACCGAACAAAGGTTGCGCGGCCCCGGCCGGATCGGTGGAGTCGATCAAAATCACGTCAAACTTCTCGCGGCTCTCACGCATGAAGCGAACACCGTCTTCGATGCGTAACTCCAGCGCGCGATGATCAAAAGCCGAGCCGGTGACCGGGATCCATTTGCGGCACGCCTCTACGACTAACCGGTCGATCTCAACCAATACACAGCGCTCAACAGCCGGATGGCGCAACACTTCGCGCGCGGTACCGCCATCGCCGCCGCCGATGATGAGCACTTGCTTGGGCGCGGGGTGTACGAAAAGTGGCACGTGGGCCATCATCTCATGATAGATGCGCTCGTCGCGCTCACAGAGCATGAAACAACCGTCGTTGAGCAGCACCTTTCCGTGATGGGTACTTTCAAAAACCTCGACGCTTTGAAATTCGCTTTTAGCGGCGAATAATTTTTTCTGCAGGCCGAGGCGGAGGCTCAAACCCTCTTTGTAGATCTCTTCGATCCAATCGCTCATAACACCTCCACCAGGGAAATGGCGGGACGCGGTTGGGCACTCAAGGAAAAGTAGGTGGCAAAGCCTACCTCAAAACCGCAACTCAGAGTCTGGCAGACAAAATTACTGCGCGTGAACGGCGCCACCTCGAAAGCGGGCAGGCCGCGATCGGAATGAAAACAAATCACATCAAACGAACGTGGGTCAAATACGCCGACCACACTGCGCAGAGCGGTCGTGATACGGTTGCCGAGTTTCATATTGGTTTCAAAGCTGACGTACGATGCAGTCTCTTCGGGCGTCACATGTAGAGTGTAGTACTCAGCGCCGCGTACGGCGTTGAGTGAATAGCCACAGGGCTGAAACAGGTGATCGTCGATGGTGAAGCCGGGGAAAATCTGGTCGAGCTTGGTCAGCTCACGCACGCGCTCCAACGTTTGCCCGCCGTCAAATATCGCCCGGGCCGGTCCTTGCAGATTGTACATCAAAATTTCGAGCGTGCAGTCCAAGCCGGGCGATTTGTAAGGCTTGTCGAGATGAAACAGGAGCAGATGGTGCTCGTCTGAATATCCGAAGCGAAACGACTGGCCCGGCAAGCAGGCTTCGAGCTGTTTCACGTCGTTGTAAAAATCCGTCTCTTGGCGGTGGGGAAAGTATTCGTTCTTGCGCTCATACGAGAGAAAATCGACGTTGTCAGGCCCCACTTCACGCACCGCGAACTCGGCGGAACGCGCCAAAGTCGTGCGCCCGCAAGTCAGCATGGTCAGGCTGTCATCGGAAACAAACAGACTCGATTCCGACAACAAATACGCGTCCACCTGGCCACTCGAAATCTTAGAGAGGATTTTGGCGCCCGCGAGTTCAACTAATTTCTGCACGAACTCCGGCGGCCGCTGGCGAAACCCCGCCGCGCGTGAAATCAGTTCGAATTTCTTCTCTGAGCCTTCAAAAAACATTTTATGCAACGTAGCAAAGGGGGGTTTCTTTGCCAAGACGAAAGCAGACTCCGTACAAAGACCCATGGCCTTGGTCAGCGTCCTCATTCCCACTCACAATCGTCTCCCCATGCTCGAGCGCGCCATCGGCTCGGTATTGGCGCAGAACTTTGTGGACTGGGAGTTGATCGTCATGGACGATGGCTCGACGGATGCCACTCCCGAATTCCTGCGTGCGCTGCAAGCGTCCTGGGACCGACCACAGCGCCTCCTCTGCGCCAGACAACCCAATCGCGGCGTCAGTGAGGCACGCAACCAAGCGGCCGCTCTCGGCACGGCGGAGTGGGTCGCTCTTCTCGATTCCGACGATGAGTGGATGCCCGACAAATTGGCGCGGCAGTGGGAGCTCACGGCCGATTTCCGCTGGATTCACGGTGAAGAGATTTGGATGCGCAAAGGCTGGCGCGTAAACGCTTCACCCAAGCACGCGAAAAGCGGCGGCCGGATTTTCTCGCGCTGTGTGGAGCTCTGTTGTGTCTCGGCTTCGACGGTGCTGGTGCATGCGCCGTTATTACATGAGCTCGGTGGCTTCCGCGCCGATTTTCCGGTTTGTGAGGATTATGACCTTTGGCTCAAGCTTGCCGCACGCTTTGAGGCGGGGTTTATCGCAGAGCCGGTGACCATCAAGCACGGCGGGCACGAGGATCAACTTTCGCGCCGTTTTCATTCCATGGATTACTATCGCGCTAAAGCCCTCATGCCGTTTCTTGAGGATCAGAGTTTAAGCGAAGTAGAGCGTTTGCACGTGGCCGGCACGGTCGTGGAGAAGTCTGAAATTTTGATCAACGGTTATCGCAAACACGGGCAAGAACGTAACGTCGGCGAAGTGCTGTCGTGGCGGGCTCAGGCTCTCAGCGCTTTGACACAGCTCCAGATCGCCCATTCGGCTGCGGAAAGCCGGCCCCGCTCACTCGACAATTTAAGTTTATAGGGCAGCGACTTCACTTCGCGCACGAAATTCTCACCCGCGATCATGGTCACGGTGAAATTTTCCCCGCTCGCTTCTACGGCCAATCCTTCGCTAAAGTCCGGCCGGGTGCGAGGTTGCAGATAAAATTCCAATTCCGGAGGCTCGGCGCCTTGTTTGACCATTGCCGCACGCGCTTCGTACAGGCGTTGCACCAAGTATTTCTCACACAGAGAATCACAAACCTGTAAAACTTTGAGCGGCCAAAGGCGCAGCAGCTCTTCGGCCAAATCCACCTGGCCATCGCCGACCAAAAACGGCGCCAGCACGCGGGTGACAGCATCCGCTCGCCGCTGATGTTCCATATCGGCTGCGTCGACGTACAATTTAACTTTCACATACGGAACCGCCGCCCGGTAACCGACTTCTAAACCGCTGCCGGCTATGCACTTCTCCACCATTTCGGCAATCTCGCTCTCGGGCGACCCCAAACAGGTCCAACGCCGCCAAGAGAAACCATGCTGCAGTGAAAGACGTGCGAGGTCTGGCTCAACCTCCAAATTCCACATGCCTTCGAGTTCACGCGGTGGTCCGGGCAAGACGAAGTAGTGGCGATCCTCAAAGTCGAGCGCGAAGCCCAGGGCCGAACCCACAGGGTTGCGCAGGCGGCGCGCGCCAGACGGGAACCAACATTGCAGCTTGTGTGCCTCACGCAAAGGCAGTCCACGCTCGCTATACATTCGCTGCATGTCGAGCCAAATCTCCGGATCAAATTCCAGTTCCCGGCCGCAGTATTCGGCCATGCAAGCGCGGGTGATGTCGTCCGAGGTCGGACCAAGGCCGCCGGTGACGACAATCCACTCGTGGCCGGCGCCGGTATTCAGGCCTTTGAGAATTTCTTCACGCTGGTCGCGCACGCTCAAGTGCGAAAACACACGCACGCCATGACTCTCGAGTCTTTGCCCTACCCAAGCGGCATTTGTATTGATCACTTCGCCGCTGGTGATTTCTGTTCCGATAGTGACGACTTGGGCTTTGTGCATGGCCTCCTTTTTATGGCATAGTTTCGGTGATGCCGCAAAAGAAAGAGCTCAAGGAAATCCGCACTTCACTCCTCTCCCGCGGCCTCTCTTTGGCCAAAGCCTCGCTCAAAGCCGGCCGCTTGACCGCCACCCAGATGCTGACCAAAGGTGAGAGTGGCGCCGGCTGGCTCCATCAAGTGGAATTTTTAATTCATGAGATCGGGCAGCTCAAAGGTACGGCGATGAAAGTCGGCCAAACACTGTCCATGTACGGCGAACACCTGCTGCCGCCTGAACTCAATGATCTGATCAAAAAACTGCAACAAGACTCCCCGCCGCTCGCGTGGGCTGCAATCGAAAAGGTTTTGCTAGATGAGCTAGGCGAGGACGGGCTCGCCGCACTCGAAGTCGAACACCAGTCCGTGGCCTCGGCCAGCATAGGACAAGTCCATCGCGCCCGTATCCGCGCCACTGGACAAGCCGTCGCGCTCAAAGTGCAATATCCCGGAGTCGATCTTGCGGTCGAAACTGACCTCAAGCTGCTCAAGTTCGCGCTCAGCATGTCCGACTTGGTTCCGCGCGGCCCGCGCATGGATCAGATCTTCGCCGAAATCCGCGATATGTTTTATCAAGAGGTCGATTATTTGCAGGAGCGGAACTTCACCGAGCAGTTCCATGCGCATTTGGCCGGAGACAGCCGCTACCTCGTACCCGCTACCCATCCCCAGTTTTGCACCCGGCGCGTATTCACCGGCGACTTTATGGCGGGCGTGCGCGCCGATTCGCCCACCGTTCAAGCGTTGAGCCTCGATCGCCGAAATCGCCTGGGCATAGCCTTTCTAGAACTGTATCTGCGCGAGCTCCTCGATTGGCGCCTGGTGCAGACCGATCCTCACCTTGGCAACTACCTTGTGCAAGTCGACCCGGTTGGCGAAGACGACAAGCTGATCTTGATCGACTTCGGAGCGGTTCGCTCCGTACCCGAAGACTTTCTCACCAACTACGCCACTCTGATCGAAGGCGGCGTGCGCGGCGACGAGCGCGCCATCGAACGCGCCGGCCGGCAGTTGAAATTACTCTTGCCCGAAGATTCCCTGGATTTGGTGCGTGAGTACATCGAACTCTCCATGATGCTGCTCGAACCGTTCAACGGCGTTTACGACTGGGGCGCCAGCGATTTGCCCAAGCGGGTCGCGGGCAAACTCGCCCACGTCGCCTTCAACTACCGCATGCGCTCGCCTCCGCGCGAGCTTGTCTTTCTCGACCGTAAACTGGGCGGAGTTTTTATTTTCCTGTCGGTTTTGAAATGTAAAATGGAAGCACGCCCACTCCTCGAAGCCGCCCTCTTAAAATACCGCCAAGGCCTTCAGACGTAACCCGCTCAAATGTCCCGCCCAGTACGTGGAGTGGGACTAAATGGCCCCTTTATCTACGCTGGACAAGCCACGTTCGCTTTGAACAATGCGTGCCTTTTGCATAGGTATGTCTCCGGCAACGAATTCAATGCTCTAAAAAGGAGAACCGCAATGCCAATCGCGAAGAAGCTGATCGTGGGATTGTCCGCGCTCCTTGGCCTGTTTTTCCAGCATGCGGCCTCTGCCCTGCCTGCGTTCGCACGCCGTGAAAAAGCGGCCTGCATCATGTGTCACGTGAATTCCACCGCTCCTCACTTGAACGAGCTCGGCTACATGTATCGGCGCATGGCCTTTCACCTGCCAGGGCGATTGGGCGATGAAAAATCCGACGAGGAGACGGTCAACGCCACCAATCACATGGCAGTCGGGATTTCAGTGGCGTACCAGTACACGGAAGCAAAAGCGGGCGATGGAACAAAATCAGTTTCCGCCAATGGCGTCAGCATGCCCGAGATCCAGCTGTGGCCCTTGGTCGGAGGTTTTTTTGGCAACTTCGGCACATGGAGTGAAGTCGATGCCTCGCCGATGACAAACGCGGGCGGAGAAATAGGCGTTTCGCAGGCCGATATTCGCTACGCCTTCGGCGCTCCTCACCTCTTCTACAATTTTCGCGGCGGCCTGATGGCTCCCGAAGGATATGGCGCGTCCGATCAGTGGCTCGATGACGGCAACCTCCCCCTCATGGACAAGCTCGCGCCTATGCGCAATCAAGAGACATTTGTGACTCCATTTGGCGCAATGGGCTCGGCGGAATTGGGAATCGAGGCCGGACTGAACTATGAAAAGTCACACTTGACGTTAGGTGCCTACAACGGATGGACCGACGTCAATATCAATGCCGATGGCACGCCAGGTACGCAGTCCGGCGATCTGCGGGTCGCGCAACTCAAGCACAACGACAAAGGTATGCGTGACTACCGCGTGCAACTGGATCAACTCGTGGGCGATCTCGGCGCCGTAACGGCAGGATATTATCACGGCACGGTCCCGCTCACCTTGCCAAACGATGCGACCAACTTTTGGTTGAACCACTTTGACCAAGCCCGCCTCTATCTCACTAGTTTTACGGTACCCGGCAAACTGGACTTATTCGCTGGCGGTGCTTGGGCAAAAAATCAGTATGTTTCAACCACGCCCAATCCCGACGGAACGTTCACCACGAAAGGCGGTTTTGTCGGCGCCAACTACTACGTCATGCCGCACATGACGGCGAGCGGGCGGCTCGACCGTTTTGAGTACAACTCCAAGGAAAGTGCCAGTGGATATTCGCTGCAGCTCAGCTTTCCGCATGAGAACACGATACTCATTTTACATTTCAATCATGCGGCATCCGCGCAAACCAGCGGGCCGCTGCAGGCCGGCTGGAATAACGATTTTGGCGCGCAACTGAGATTCCTCCTATGACGCTTCTCACACTTCTCTTCGTTGCACAGACCGCGCAGGCAGAAGGCGATGTCACAAAAGGCCGTGAGGTCTATATGGCGAACTGCCTCACCTGCCACGGTGAGAAGTTCAACGGCAAGGGGCCAGCCGGAATTTATCTTCGGCCCGCACCACGCAGTCTAGCAACCGACTCATTTAAAAACGGCGACAAGCCCGAACAGATTCAAGCATCTGTGAGCAATGGTCTACCTGGCACGGCAATGTCGGGATTCGCTAAAATACTTAGCGCTGAACAAATTCGAAATGTTACGGCTTTTATTGGATCCTTACGCAAAAACCGGTCTTAGTCTCAGGGCACGAAAGTAGCTGCAATTCGGACTTCCGCCGACTCGCAGGTACACATGCTCGAAAGCTCGACCAAAATTTGCAGCTCTTCGCCGACCGCTAACGCAAAGTGCGGCTGCACGTCCGACAGTGCCTCGACCGCCGGCTTCACCTCCGCAGTGAACAGTCCCGTCTTCGCATCACGAGTCACATACGTATACCGGACAACGTAGTTTTCCGTGTACTTGCTCTTGGCAGCGCAATTTACGCCCAGCCCATGCAACGCCAACTTGAGGCGCAACTCCCCGGCCACGGGCGCATGAAAGCGCAACGTCCGCGTTTGTAACCCGCCACGCTTGAGCTCGCTAAAAGCCAAAATATTTTGCGCCGGGCTAAGTTCGTCGGCGCTTGCCTTCAGCGCACGAATGGCGGGCGCCCCAGATTTTAGGGACTGCTTGTTCTCGCAGGCCACAGTGGTCAAGGCGATGCCTATCAAGAAAATCCATAGCTTATTCATAGACTAAACATTTAGTGTAGGTTCGGCGGCGGTGCAACTGCCCTAATAGGCTAAGTAAAATTTTACTAACTGGCCTACCTGCCTGTTGATTTGAGGATCTCTGCTTTGGCAGTGACCTTGCTTTTTAGGGAGGCATGAAGCCCTCATGTCCCGTCTGTGAGCT
>JAYWAE010000247.1:0-4818 GCA_043782715.1 Pseudobdellovibrionaceae bacterium
TCTTCTTTGAAGTAAGCGCCATAGATTTCATTTACCTTGGCGAAGTCATTCATGCTGGTGAGAAAGATCGTGGTCTTGATCACGTTGGTGAAACCAAGACCGGCCTTTGTGAGCACGGCGTGAATGTTTTCCAGCACCATTTTCGTCTGCTGTTCGACCGGACCGGTGAAAACGGTGTTGGTTTTGGGGTCGATTGAAATCTGGCCGGAGCAAAACAAAAAGCCACCGGCTTCGACCGCTTGGGAATAAGGCCCGACTGGCGCCGGAGCATTATCTGAAACAAAAATCGTCTTCATGCTGAACTCCTTAAAAGTAAAATAAGATGCCCGCGCGCAGCGGCGAATCGCCGATGGTGCGGAAGCGGACTTGGCTCGAAACCGACGTGATGCCCACGCCCGCTTCAAAATTAAAACTGAGATTCTCCAAACCCGGCATAAAAAACTCGGCCCCTACGAATCCCGAAAGGTCGAAGCCAGAATCGTTCTTACCCGCCAGCTCCCGGCTCACTAAACCCGCACCCGCGCCCGTGTAGAAGTTTAAGTTGTCTTCTTTGAAGACGATTTTGATGATCTTGGCCATGAACCCAAATCGTGAATTGTTCTTTTCGGTATCGACCCCGACCGCGCCCATCAAGCCGTAGTCCGAGTTGGGATAATAGCGCATCGCCACGCTAGGCAAGCTTCCGAGCAAGCCAAACTGGTCGGAAAATCCGACTCCAAGGCGGCTACTCATATCTTTGGCCTGAACGGCGCCAGCTGAAAAAAGCAGCAAAAACGGCAGTAGAAAGCGCATGGTGACTCCTCAATAAGTGCATCCGATTAACCCCTTAAGTCTTCTATTTTTCAAGCGGATTTTAAAAAGACTCGCTGGACAATCATGATTTCGCCGTTTAAAACGGTTCTTCCATTGCAAAGAGAATGGGCGTGTAGCTCAGCTGGGAGAGCGCAAGCATGGCATGTTTGAGGTCGCAGGTTCGATCCCTGTCACGTCCACCAACTCTTTGACCCTAAAATGCGCCGGCTTCTGGGCGCTTTCTTAATGCCGCTTGCATTCCTAAACAGCAGCACTAGACTTTTGAGTAAGTTATGCGCGTTTTAATATCGGGCGCTCGGGCCCCGGTTGCTCTCGAGCTCTTACGAATTTTCTCGGACTCTTGCCACGAAGTGGACATTGCTGACAGTTGTTCGTATCCGGTGGCGCGGTTTTCACGGCGGGCGCGCAAATACTATCGTATTCCATCACCGCGCTTTCATTACCCCGAATTCAAAGCTGCGATTCTACTTCTGCACTCCAAGCGGCGCTACGATCTGATCATCCCCACTTGTGATGAAGTTTTTTACTTCAGCAAGCTGAAGAAGGAAGAGAACCTCGCTGCGATCTTTTGTGATGACCTCGATAAAATCACTGCCCTCAACAATAAATGGTCACTGGCGCAAATGGCTCAGGATTGGCCAATCAAGACTCCCGCGAGCTTTCTGCTCAATTCAAAAGAGGATTGGGTGCGGCAGGGATTGAGTCCCGAGCATTTTGACTTGCAGCCTGTGAGTTCAAATTTAGGCGATAGACGCTGGATCGCCCAAGAGCACATCCAAGGCCAAGAGATCAGCGTCTATGCGGTTTGCGTGCACGGTAATCTCAAAGCCTTCTCGGCCTACAAGCCCCGCTATCATGCGGGCAATGGGCCGCGCATATTTCTCGAGCCGCACTTCGATCCGAAGCTCTTCGATTTTTGCAGCGATTTTGCAAAGCGAACCATGTATCACGGTCAGGTGTCCTTCGATTTTGTGTTTGAAACCGAGTCGAGCACGCATTGGCTGCTCACGTGTAATCCGCATTCGGCCAGTGGCCTGCACTTCTTTGATCAACGGCTGAGCTACTATATCTTTGATACCGCGCCCGGCGTCTTGAAGCCGGCATGCCACGAGCCCAAGATGATCGCCAGTGCGATGATCACTTACGGCCTTCCCCGCTCTGTCCGCCCTGAAGTGTGGCGCAAGTTCTTCAGGGATTTTCGGCAAGCGGGCGACATCGTTTGGAATCGGCGGGATCCTCTGCCCGCTTTGGGGCAATATTTAGCCGCCTCGACCTTCCTCCTGAAGGGATTGTTCTTCGGCGTCAGCGCACGCAGTGCCTCAACACGCGATATTGAATTCGAGAGTTGACGGGCCGTAGCACAGCTCAATACGCTTTTAAGTATGAAACTCATGCTCATCGAAGACGACCCAAGACTCGCGGAATACCTCACTCTCAGCCTGCGCGATCGCGGCTTCGAGGTCAGTCACGTACCGGATGCGGAACACCTCAAATTGAAACTGGCCGCACCGGAGTCCACGGACGTCGTCATACTTGACCGTCTACTGGGCAGCTATGATACCAAAAACTCCCTTCTCGAGATTCGCGGCAAGTGGCCCAAAGCACCGGTGCTGGTTCTCTCCGCGATCAGCACGCCCAATGAGCGCACGGATCTGCTCAATCAGGGCGCCGACGATTATTTGAGCAAACCCTTTGCGACGCAAGAGCTGGTGGCGCGCCTGCAAGCGCTGATGCGCCGGACCTCCGGTTACACTCCCGACTGCACTCAAGTCGGCGATCTCACGATCAATGCCGTCAAACGCACGATGAATACCGCACGCGCGAGTGAAAATCTCACCGCCAAAGAATTTCTCGTACTCAAAACCCTGGCGCAACATCCAGGGCGCGTGTGGAGCCGCGCCGATTTGCTCGACTCCGTCTGGGGAATTTCGCCCCTGGTCGACACGAATGTGGTGGAAGCCACCGTGACCAACCTGCGCAAGAAAATCGGCGAGATCGGCAGCAATACCTCAATCAAAAACGCGCGTAACGCTGGATATTGGATTGAGGCTTAGATTTTTTCTCATCATTTTCAGCGTATTGGCGATCGCCACTGTTTTGGCGCTGGTCGTGCACGAAGTTTTTCTCAGCCAAGACCGCATGGCTCAAATCGACCAGCATGTGCGCAATACCGCGTCGTCGCTGATTGATTTGGAACTGCATGACCTGCGCAAAATGAATTTTTTCGAGCAAGACAAAGTGATCGCGGATGAGCTCGGACAAAGTCAAAACCGCCATCCCTTCGTCATTCGCAGTGAAGACGGGACGGTTCTTTTTGAAAGCGTCAGCGCCAAAAAGTTCAAGCTGCGCGACGCCCCGACCTCACCACAGTGGTTGCAGTTTGAGCAGGATGGCCGTTTTTTTCGCGTGCTCAATTTGAAGCTGCCGCAAATGCCCGATCGCCGCTTGCAGGTGGCATTGGCGATCGACGCGAGCACGATGCGGCCGGCCTATTTTTCGTCGCGCGCATTTTGGTTTGCCGGGGCCATGCTTGTGCTCGGGATTGGCGCGAGTCTGCTGCTCACCTCCTACTTGTTACGTCCGCTGGCCCACCTCGGCGGTTTCCTGATTTCCGTCGCCGATGACGACCGCATGAACCATGTGCTTCCGGATATCCCGGCTCAGCTGGTTCCGCGTTCGGTTTTCTACCCGCGCGACGAATACGCACGGCTGCTCGGAGGGTTTAAAAAACTCATCCAACGCGTGAATCAAAACTACAAATTTACGCGGCTATGGGCGTATCAAATGGCGCATGAGCTAAAAACGCCTCTGTCCATCTTGCATCTCGAGCTGGAGCTTCTGCACGCCGCCAAAAAGATAACGGACGAGGACCTCCACCGCCTCAACGCCGAATGCGCCAAGACGTCTGAGACGATCAATTCTTTTCTCGCCTGGGCGGAGCTTGAAAATCTCAATGCCAAACCTGAACTTTATGCCAATCATTTGGGCCCGGTGACTGAAAGCTCAAGCCGCCGCTATGAGACCATGTATCCGGGCCGAATCGTGCTCGAACTCGCGAATGACCCTTTGGTACTAGCGTCCCCCCAACACCTCGAACAGCTCATCACCAATCTAGTGGGCAATGCGCTCCAGCACTCTACTGGAACCGTGCGCGTCGCCGTGAATGGTCAGGAGCTCAGCGTACACGATCAGGGCGCTGGAATTCCGGATTCGGTTAGGCAGCGATTGGGAGAGCCGTTCAATCGCGGCGAATCTTCGCCTTCACGTTCCGGAAATAGCAGCGGACTGGGCCTGGCTTGGGTGACCTCGATTTGCCGGCTCTACGCGTGGAAGATGGACGTGCAAACCTGGGCGCAGGGTTCAAAAATTACGGTTCGCTTTCCAGCGTTTGAAGAGATCGTCACAGCGAAAATTATGAAAAATTCTTCATCACCCTCGGAAGCGCGAGTATGAAAGATAATTAAAGTGACCGATCATTGAGGCCTAGCTAAGCTCAAGCTCCAATGACTTATTTTTTATGGCTCACCCTCGCATGGGCAAACGCCACGCCTGAAAAAATCACCTTCCATCAAGCGCTCGCGTTGGCGCTCAAACAATCACCCACCTATGACCAGGCCGTCGCGGCCGAAAACACTTTGCGCCTGCAGAGCAAAACTGCGGCCTATAAACTTTTACCGCAAGCCGATGTCGAAGCTACGCATTCTTATACGACTCACGGCGGAGTCTCCACCGGTGCTTCGCATGAACCGTGGTCCAACAGCTTAGGGCTAGCGATCAGCGAAAACCTTTACGACAACGGCGAGAGCTGGCGTGCGATTCAAATCAGCGGAGTGAACGAGCGCATAGGCGCCCTGGTTTTGCAACGCGCGCGCGACGAACTCTTTCTGCGCGTGGCTAAGGCGTACTACGAATTCTCCAGTGCCGCGGCCACGACCGAGCTCGAGCGCCAGCGCATCGATCTGCTCAAGGTGCAATATAGGGCGATCGAAGGGCGCTATCGCCAGG
>JAYWAE010000248.1:0-4813 GCA_043782715.1 Pseudobdellovibrionaceae bacterium
GCGCACATCGAAGGCGGCGGCGGCTATGGCACGCGCGGCAAAGCCGGCGGCGGACGCCCCGGTTATGGAACGATGGGCATGGGCGGCACGGCCGCTTCGTACTTTGAACCTGTACAAGAGGAAGCCACGGTTGTCGGCGGCCTCGACATGGATCAAATCGCCGCCGTGATCGCGCGTCACCAGGGCGAGATCATCTATTGTTACGAAAAAGGCTTGCAAGTGAAGTCCGGCCTCAGCGGCCGCGTGGGAATCCGCTGGGTGATCAACGGCGCCGGCCAAGTGAGCAGCGCCGGCATTGAGTCGTCGTCACTGAAGAGCGCGCAAGTGGAAGGTTGTATCGTCAGCCACTTGAAGAGCTGGAAATTCCCCAAACCGGTCGGTGGCGTGAACGTAAAAGTGTCCTACCCCTTCGTCTTGAAACGAATCGGCCATGGTTAATCGCAAGGAGAATGCTATGAAGGCATCGCAGTTAGTTTCATTGGTCTCATTGACGCTCGCCTTGAGCGCTTGCGGCGGAAGTAATCCGTTCAAGTTTCAAAGCGACCCACTAGGAGACAAGTACGCCAGCCTTAAAAACTACGACCAGCCCGTAGATTCCAAGCGGCTGCAACCCACGATCACGATCGACGATCAGACGTGGCCGAAAGTGAAAACCACATTTGGTGCATTCTTCACCTTCAAAGTGGATGTCAACGATCCGGCCTCGAACATCGACAACCCTCCGATTCTGGGTGAAGCTGAAAACATTCCTTCCAAAGAAGCGCAAAATATCAATGGCGCCGCCGCGGTCGAGTGCAAAACCAAACCCCGTAGCCTTGGCGATGGCCTTTGGCAGTTCACCTGCACATTCAATACAAAAAACCTCGAGAACATAGCCAAATACATTAAGTCCGAACAAACGCTCGACGCCGTTTTCGCCTTGTCGGCCACGAGCCGCCAGAGCGCGCTGTCCACGGGCGAAGTCACCGCCGCTGTTCCTGTCCAATTCGTCAAAGATGCGCCCACAGATAGCGCCAAAGGGGTTCAGAAATGAAACACTTCTCTTTAATCCTAGCCGCACTGTTCACGTTCTCGGCCTACGCCGGTGACCTGACGTCGGAAATGGATGCACTCGGTGCCAATCGCGATTTGATGAAAAAGGCGCGCGCCATCGATCCCGAAAACAGAATGCGCGTCGTGCAAAATCGTGAAGTCGATCGCCACTGGCGTCTCGAGATCGGCCTAGACCTCGGCATCGCCGCAGGCGGCGATCCCTACCTCGACAGCACCATGCTCGGCGGCCAAGTTGATTTGCACATCAACCCGCGCTGGTCCATCGGTGGCCGCTTTTACAACATCAACAATTCGTTAAATAGCGAAGGCAAAAAGGTTTTTGACGAAGCCAAAGCCCGCGAAAACGCCGGCGACAAAACCGGAACCGTTCCCGGCCTCGATGGCGCCAAAAACAAAGTGTTGGCCGTCATCAACTGGTATCCGATCTACGGTAAAATGAGCATCTTCGACGCCGGTATCTCGCAGTTCGATCTCTACTTACTCGGCGGCGCCGGAACCACCAAATTGAATTCTGGTTACAACGAAGCCCTAATCACGGCCGGCATCGGCGCGGGCGTGTGGTTGACCAAACATATTTCGACTCGCCTCGAAGCGCGCTGGGAAGGCTACAAAGACCACCCCTATCGTGGCGCCGATTCGAATCTCAAGCGTGATGTGAATGAAACGATTTTGGCCGGTACGATTGGATTCTTGCTCTAAGGATTGAGCTGGGAGAAAGCTTATGTTGCGCACGACTGCTTTGATAATCTTGAGTTTTCTGACTTGGCAAGCGGCCGCCGGAAATTTCGATTTCCTGCCGGCACAGTCAGGCGCGGAAAAAGAATTCCGCGCTATGATGGAAAGCGGCGACTTCAAACATGCTGCGCTCGCTTGGGGCAACTCTTTCGGGAGCACCGCCTTTGGCCAATCACAAGATGGCACTGCAGTTTGGGCCTACTTGCTCTATCAAAACGGACTTCCCTACACCGGATTGCAAACTCTCATTCAGTTCACGCAACCGAAGCAGTTGAATCCATCTTTGGTTAAGCTCTGGACCATTGAGCTCAAGAACTCGCCCTTGATCCAAAAGAGCTATGTCATCACGACCGGCGGCTGGAAGTCGATCGTCTTCAACGACTCCTTCACTATCAAAATTCGCAGCAAAGTCGACGTCGCCCGCCAGTTCGCCTACGCGCAAAAGATCGCCGCCGACAATCCGAACCAGCGCACGCGCGTACTCTGGCAAATAGCCAATCAAGCACCGCAGTTCAACGATGTCGACTCCGCTCTAAAGGCTCTCAAATTAATCAAGGAAAGTGGCCAGACTCTGATTGGGTCGGACCTCGTGACCATGACTCAAGCGCGCGTGCTCTATCAAAAAGGAGAGCTCGACGCCGCATTGAATACTTACCAACAAATTCCCAAGAGTTCGGACCTTTGGCTCGACGCTGTCGAAGAGCGCGCCTGGACGCACTTGCGCAAAGAAGACTACGACAAAGCTTTGGGTGTGACCACGACGGCGTTGACTCCGGTTTTCGCGTCCCTCGCCACCCCGGAAACTTTCTTTCTCTCCAATTTGATGTCGTTGCGCACTTGCGATTACAAACGCTTGTTTGAAACCAGCGAAGTGTTCAAAACCCGCCAACGCCAGCGCCTGCAAGACATGCAAGAGCTCGCCAGCAAGGGATCCAACCGCTTGACCGGTACGTTACTTGCCCGCTTTGAAAAGAATGGTGTGAGCGTCGCCAGTGCCGGCCCCGACGTGGGCGCACTTCCGCATGGCATTTTCCGCGACCAGCAATTCGTGCACGCGATCGAAACTCGCCGTATCTTGCTCAGCGAAATCACGGCTGCCGGCACACTTTTTGAGGATGCCAAAGTCCTCGGTGGAAATCGTGAGTTCGATGCGATTCTCAGCCAAAACAAAATCAAGGCTGAACGCTTGAAGCAGCTGGCCACTCAGCGCGCCAGCAAAATGGCGCAGACTGACCTGAAAGAATACCGCGTGATCCTCAACAAGATGCACATCTTGGAAGCGGAAGTGATCGAGCGCTTGCACTTGGATGACAATCTCAAAGGCGAGCGCAGCAAGCTGAGTAAAAACGAGCCTACAAACAGTGACACCTTGGTTTTCCCGTACACGACTGCGGAAGTTTGGATGGATGAACTCGATAACTATGAAGCCCGGGTAAAGGATTGCCCGACGCTTAAAGGGGCAAGTTTATGATGACCAAAATTTGGATCAATGTTGGGTTGGCTACGTGCGTACTGACCGCGGCTGCGGCGTTTAGCGGTTGCAACTCAAAAAATCCGGATTACACCGGCCGCCCGAGTGTCGCACAGTCCGCGCCCGAAAAGCCGGCTCCGCAGACGTTTGAAAAACGTTTCGATTTTTCGACCTCCGAAAAGACCGAGGCGCAGGACAAATACGACAAAAACGTCGTCACTACAGTTTTCCAAGTGAATGGCGAAAACAGCGTCTCAGTCAACAACCTCAAAGAATCCGATTTCAAAGTCGAAGAAAATGGCGCAAATATTTCGCCCTTCAAAGTGACCGCCGACGAACAGCGCTGGTCGCATGTCGCCGACATCGTTTTCGTGGTCGATACAACCAAATCGATGATCCCGTTCATCAACAGCGCCACCCGCAGGATCATGGAATTCGTCAATAGCTCACGTAAGGCGGGCTATCACACTCGCATGTGCTTCGCCACCTTCGGCGATACGGTCGCCGCGCCTTATGGTAAAAAATGTGAACGCTTTTACGATAACAATCCAAACGATCCGTCGACAGAAAGCCAAGTGCGCGAGCTGCTTTCCGACCTTGGCGGCGTGACTGCGTTACCTAAGAGTGACGATCCCAACAACACCGATTTGCCGGAAAACTCTTTACGAGCACTGATGGAAGCAACAAAGGCGCCTTGGGCTCCGGGCTCGCAGCGATTCGTAATCCTCATAACCGATGCTGACTTCCTATCCGCTCCCGATCACTTGGGCGACATGGTTAAAAAGGGCCTTATGCCGTCAGACCAAATGCCGCCTACCCTCGACGAAGCCATCAAAACCGTGGTGGACGCTCAGGTGAAGGTGTTCACCGTGACTCCACAACTCGCCGGCTATATCAAGATTGCCAAAGATTCGGCCACAGACGGCAAGCCCGGTATCTATGATTTCAAACCGGTGTTGCGCAATACGGCCAAACTTCTGACCGTTCTAGGAGATGTCATCAAAGGTATCGACACGTCTTATAGGATCGAATACGTGGTCGAAAACTCAGGCGGAAATCCAACTCTCAAGCAAGATGAACGCAAAATGACAATTGCCACCGCCAAAGGCACGGTCAAAATCGGCTCAGTGCAGAGCTCGATGCCCACGGGCCGTCCGCAATACAAGCAGACGTTCACCATTAGCCCAGAAGCCGTGCAACCCGATTCCGTACACGTATTCGTCAATGGCAAGGAACTCGACGCCGGCGAATTTTCCGTGTCGAAGTCCGAGGTCACGCTCAAGGTCGTACCCAAAGCCGGGGCAGAGTTGCGCTTCATTTTCTTCTATCAAGAGATCAGCCGCAACTTGCGCATGGAGCAGATCGCAGTCAACGGCACCGGTGATCCGCGCGACGTAAAGGTCTTCTTAAACGGCGAAGAAGCCCGCGCCTCCGACTTCGCAATCGAAAAGGACGTCCAAGGCAACGCCATCGTAAAGCTAAACGAAAAATCAGTACTAGCCGCAAACGACCCCTACTCAATTCGCAAGAACAAGGGCGTACAGGTAAAAGTCA